>JAZAUJ010000048.1:0-7025 GCA_036342375.1 Anaerovoracaceae bacterium
CAGAAGGCCTGTTCATGTAGGCCGGCAGTTTTCCGGCGCGGCCGCGCGCGTTTATCCAAGATAGTTTTTAATATTATCAATGCCCTTCCTGCACAGTCTCTCCCGGGCCTGCTCCGTGAACCCGGACGGCACGCCCTCGCATACCACGTCCGGCCGCTCCGCGAGAGACGTGTCTCCCAGGCTGCCTTCAGTGTCACAGATGCAGACATTCCCGCGGTCAAGCCATTCTCTGAGAGCTTCAATATCGAATGACGGGCTGAGTCCCGTATTGAACAGTATCTTATGATCTCCGAACGCGTCGAACTGCTCCCTCCCGAGCAGCACAGCGCCTCTGTTCAGGCATGTGCATACAGCTTCGCTGCGGGCGAGAAGGTCGTTTAGTTCCATGTATTTTATCCCGGCCCTCTCAGCTTCAGGCTTTCTTGTCCTGCTGTAATAAGCGACATCGGCTCCGAAGAACCGCAGATCATTAGCTATGGTGCTGCCTGTCGCGCCCAGGCCTATCACGCCGAATCTCATGCCTTTTATTTCTCTGCCGAGTTCATTCCACTGCCTGCCGTCATAGCCGTGTATTATCCTGATAAGCTCGCTTACAACGAACTCGCCCACGCCGTCATCGCCGTAATCGCTGACGCCCGTGACGGTCACATTATTTTCCGCGGCGCTTTCAAGATCCACGCTGCAGCTCTTATCCGGATAGAGCGTGCAGAACATGCCGATATATTCTAAGCTGCCGCAGCGTTTTATGACGTCCGCCGGCAGCACTGTTGTCCAGCTGACGATCACGGCATCCGAATCACCTATTCTCCTTATTTTTTCCCCGTCCCCTTCAGGTATCGTATCGAATGTCACGACTTCTTCCGCATACTCCCGCAGTTCCTCCAGAGCCCGATCCGTCAGATTCGCCGGCTCTATTACAGTTATTTTCCGAAATTTTCTCATTCTGGCCGCCTCCCGCCGTACTTTATTTCTTTATCATCCCGTCCGCGATCTTCAGAAGAAAGATCTCCGCCGCCGTCATCGGTGATGGCGCGGGCAATGCATTTGCTGACACATTTTCCGCATCCCGTGCAGATATTCCCGTCTATCACGGCTCTGCCTCCGTTCAGTTTTATCGCCCTGAACGGGCAGACAATGACGCACGCGCCGCACGAAATACATTTTTTCTCGACAATCATCATATCAGTATTCTATAATAGGTAAATAGTATTTGCAATATCGCAAAAGTGATATTTTAAATTTTTCGCATATTGAATTTCTCGGCGGCCTGATCGCGTGATGTGTTCAACTTAAAAAATCATTGTTTTTTCAACGTTTATCATCAAATCATCGTGAAAGTGCGATTGCATTTTGTTGTTTTTGCCGCTCCTGTATCTATTATTTTTAATGCGAAAATGATAAATTTTCTTTATTTTAATTTCGAATAATGAAATTATATCTTGCAAGCATTTTATTATATGGTATACTAGCCTTACAAGACGATCAACTTCTTCATTAAATCATTGCGGAGGTAAATATCCATGAGAACACAGGAACAGTATCTTGAAGATCTGAAAAAAATGCGTCCTAACATTTATCTGGACGGAAAAAAGATAGGCCGTGACGACCCGAGAGTCATCCACGCAAGTTCGGCTATAAGAATGACATTCAGTCTCGTCGACAATCCCGAATTCAGGGATCTGCTTACGGCGAAATCTCATATCACGGGGGAAACGATCAACCGCTTCACTCATATACATCAGAGTGTTGACGACCTCCTGAAAAAGCAGGAGCTCACGAGGAAGATCTGCGACGTCTGCGGCGGATGCGTGCAGAGGTGCATGGGCGTCGATATGATGAACGCGATCTCGTCCGTAGTAAAGGATGTCGATGACAAATACGGCACGGAGTATTACAGCAACTTCCTGAACTTCCTTGAGTATGTGCAGAAAAACGACCTCGTATGTGCAGGTTCGCAGACCGATACGAAAGGCGACCGCGCGGCCAGGCCGGGCCAGCAGTGGGATCCGGATCAGTATCTCCATGTCGTGGAAAGGCGCCCGGACGGCGTAGTCGTTCGCGGATGCAAAGTGCACAATACGATGGCTCCTTACGCGGATGAACTTATCGTCCTCCCTACGAGGGTCATGAAAGAAGACGAGAAGGATTACTCCATAGCGTTCCACATCCCCGCGGATGCCGAAGGCATATATCTGATCGCGAGAGAGGCGTTCAGCCTTCCGAGAGAAGAAAACATGGATGCTCCTATTACGAGCGCCGGGGATCTTGAAAGCATGACCGTGTTCGACGATGTATTCATCCCTAATGAAAACATATTCCTGAACGGTGAAACTGATTTCGCAGGCAAACTCGCTCTCCGTTTCGCTCTTTATCACCGCCACTCATATACTGGCTGCAAGCCGGGCATCAGCGACGTGATAATGGGAACGACAGCGCTTCTCGCCGATTATCAGAACATCGCGAAGCAGAGTCACGTGAAGGAAAAGCTCGCGGAGATAATCAGTGTCGCGGAACTGACATACGCCGCCGGCATTGCTTCTTCCGTCAAGTCGACAAAGGCAAGCTCCGGTACGCAGGTGCCTAACGTGATATACGCGAACGTCGGAAGGCGCCACGCCGGCCATAACATTTTCCACGAATTCAATATGATGTGCGACGTTTCCGGAGGTCTCCCGGCTACGCTCCCGGGCACAAAGGAATACAACAGCCCGGAAGTCGGAGATTTCGTGAAGAAGTACGTCACGAGGAAAGAAGGCGTCTCGCCTGAAGACTGCTACAGGCTTTTCGCTCTGGCGTCAGACCTTCTGACAGGCGAATACAGCGCGGTCATCTGCCAGATCGCGGGCGTGCACGGAGGCGGTTCTCCTATCATGGAAGACATCGCTATCCTCGGTTCGTACCCACTGAAGGAAAAGGTCGACATAGCGAAGCATCTCGCCGGAATAAAGACAGACGATTAACAGCGTGTCTTCGTTCCTTAGAGCGGTTCTCTGCCTCCGATAATATTGCAGACAACGATATAACGCCGCGGCCGTCCCCAAAACCCGGCCGCGTGCGCCTCCTTTGAAGCAGGAAGCGCAGCCACCCACTGGCTGCGCTTTTCCTTTATGTTTATTGTCAATGCTGAGCGGCGTTCCCGCGGATCAGTAGCACTTGCTCCATCCGCAGTTCTTGCAGACATTGCAGCCGCCTTCGAATACGAGCGGCTCGCCGCATTCAGGACAGATCTGGTCGGCTCCCGGAAGCTCGACAGCCTCGGCTTTCACCCCGCTCGCCTTTCTCTTCGCGGCGAGATTCTTCGCCCTGGACGTTCCGTTGTCCCCGTCTTTCAGGCCGAGTTCCTTCTGCATCTCGTTATACATGTCGAGCAGCGCATATCCCACCGCCATCGGGCAGCACGCGCCTTTGCTCGTGTCCTTCTTAGTTGCGCGCCTGACCGTATATGACGGACAGGAGCCGCAGGAATTGAGCTGATCTATTATTGTGTAAATATCGATGCCGCCTCTCGCGCATATCGATATCATCCTGGACAGGCCGACCATGAACTGGTTGCATCCTCCAGTGGAGCCCTTCGAAAGATACGTTTCGAGAAGCTCTCCGGTCTCAGGATCGAACATGGCCATGCAGTGCAGGCTGCCGCAGCCCGTGATCAGCTTTCTCTTCTTCCCGACAACGTCGTCGTTTATCTTCAGTATCTGGCCCCTCTTCAGCCCGTCGCCCGCGTGCGCGGCCGCATCGTGATCTGTCGTATTCAGGATCGCGGTCCTCTTGCAGCCGTCGCGGAAAAGAGTGACGCCCTTGAGGCCCATCTCGTGGGCGTAGAGGTAAAGATTTTCCGTCTCTTCGACAGTGAAGAAGTTATTCACATTCACTGTGGAACTTATCGAAGCGTCGACGTGCTTCTGCCACACCGCCTGCATCTCGATGCGCTGTCTGTAATCGAGCGTGCCTGCTGTAACGAAGAAATCGGGAAGATCGGCGTCGTCTTCTATCTTATGCTTCTTCATGTAATTTTCGACTATCTTCGTATATACCTTATAATATACATCGCTTCCGTGCAGCGACTCGGTCTTTCTCTCGTAATAATTCGCGAATATCGGCTCTATGCCGCCGGAGATGCCGAGCATTGTCGAAATCGTCCCCGTAGGGGCTATCGTAAGTATCTGCGAATTCCGAAGGCCGTACTTTTTGACGAGTTCCCGCGTCGGGAGCGACGTGTTCTCTTCAAAGAACGGCGTGCTCATAACGGCGGCCGTGTCGCACTTCGGATAGGCTCCCTTTTCTTTCGCTATCAATGCAGATTCGGCAATGGCTGTGTCTATCATGGCGAATCCGACTTTATCGCACAGTTCGACAGATTCCTTCGACCCGTATGTGATGCCGAGTTTTATGAGCATATCGGCAAGGCCCATGATCCCGAGGCCTATCTGCCTCCAGTCATTTACGCTTTCGCGCTGCTCAGGCAGCGGGTGCAGCGGCATGCCTTCTTCGAGGACTTCATTCAGTGCGCGCACGCATATTTTCACGGCATCCTTGAATCCGCCTATATCGAATTTAGCGCCCGGGCTGAACGGATCCAGAACGAATTCCGAAAGGTTCATGCTGCCGAGCAGACATGAACCGCCCGCAGGAAGCGGTTCCTCCGCGCAGGGGTTCACACCTGCATATGCGAATTCCTTTGTATTGCTCAGGAGATTCCAGCCTTTCACACGGTCCCAGAACAGAGCTCCGGGTTCCGCATAATCCCAGTTCGTCTCAGCCATCTTGCGGAACAGCGCGCGGGCGTCTGCCGTTGTCTCTATCTTTTCGCCCGTCGTCTCTCTCGTATACGAAAGCGTGTAAGGCTCGCCGTTCTTTACGGCTTCCATGAATTCATCCGAAATGCGGACGGAAATATTTGCCTTCGTCACTTTCTCGAGGTCTGTCTTCAGATTTATAAATTCTTCAAGATCCGGGTGCGAACAGTCTATGGAGATCATGAGAGCTCCTCTTCTGCCGTTCTGCCCGATAAGCTCCGTGACCATAGAATAAAGCTGCATGAACGACACAGCGCCGCTCGTTTCCTTCGTGGCGTTATTTATCCTCGCGCCTCTCGGAGAAAGCCCGGAAATATCCACGCCGCAGCCTCCGCCGTAGCTGTATGTGCGTGCGAGCTTCTTCGCCGTCTCGAAAATACTCTCGATATTGTCCTCCGGCGGCGCCACGACATAGCAGTTCGACAGCGTCACCTTTCTGCCCTCGTACTCGAGCGCCCTGTTCGATAGTATCCTGCCGCCGAACAGGAACTTTTTCTCGCGAACGAGCTCCGCGACCTCTTCATTTCCGCCGCTTACTCTTTTTACCCAGTCATCGAATGACTCTCCTTCATTTCTGTACTTTCTGTTCCATATATCGATACCGAGCTGATTATCCTCTCCCAGCCACTCTTCGATCCTCATTACATGTCTCCCCCGTACTCTGATTTAGCTGATAAACAATGACGCACTATCCTTTATGCAAATCCATATATAGTGCGTCCTCTAATACTATACAGCAACATATTGTTCTTATCAAGGCAAAATTGCCCTGACGGGCTTTGTTTTTTCCGCTAACCGTGACGGACTCCGCATTGATGCGCGGCATTACAAAAACGCGGCCGCCATATGACGGCCGCGTCTGTTTATCAGGTTTCAGCTGCTGATGTCAGAAGTTATTTCTTCATTGCAGCGTCATGGAGATCCGTAGCCTTATCCCAGTCTTCGATGATCTCCGGGATCACCTTGTACAGGTCGCCCACGATACCGAAGTCAGCGACTTCGAATATAGGAGCGTCTTCGTCCTTGTTTATAGCGACGATGATATCCGAATTCTGCATTCCGGCGAGGTGCTGGATAGCGCCCGAGATGCCGCATGCGAAGTAGATCTTAGGCTTTACAGTCGTTCCTGTCTGGCCTACCTGATGCGACTGATCGATCCAGCCGCTGTCTACGGCAGCACGGGAAGCGCCTACGACACCGCCGACCTTGTCAGCGAACTTCTGGATGAGCTCGAAGCCTTCCGGACCGCCGAGTCCACGGCCGCCGGATACTACGATATCCGCGTCTGTCAGGGAAACGAGTTCCTTCGCGGACTTGACCACGTCGAGGATCTCAACATGGATGTCGTCCTTCGAGATCTGAGGCTTGACTTCTACGATCTCGCCTGTAGCTCCCTCAACTCTTTCACGCTTCTGCATAACGCCAGGTCTTACTGTTGACATCTGAGGTCTTGTCCTCGGGCAGATGATCGTGGCCATGAGGTTTCCGCCGAACGCAGGACGCGTCTGCTTGAGTCCTGTATCAGGATCGTCAGGATCCAGCGTCGATGTGTCGAGTGTCGTCTTCTCGTTCGCATAGTCGATGTAGCTCGATACCTTTACGTCGAGTCTCGTGCAGTCAGCTGTCAGGCCGGCGTCGAGTCTCGCCGCGATCCTCGGAGCGAGGTCTCTTCCGATGAATGTCGCGCCGTAGAGAACGATCTCAGGCTTGAACTCTCTGATAGCGTCTGTGATGACCTTTGTGTAGCCGTCCGTGTTGTAAACCTTCAGCAGCGGATCTTCGATCGTGTATACTTTGTCAGCACCGTATTCGAAGCATTCCTTCGCGAGAGGCTTTACGTTGTCGCCTACCAGGAGAGCGCAGATCTGCGTGTCGTCTCCGATCTCGTCAGCCAGTCTTTTACCTTCGCCGATGAGCTCGAGAGCAACGTTCTGGAGTTCCCCGTTTCTCTGCTCAGCGAATACCCAGACGTGCTTATACGCTGAGAGGTCAACAGTTCCTTCGTCTTCAGTTTTTTCTATAGCGTCAAAGTTGCAGGCCGAAATACACTGGTTGCAGGCCGTGCAGCTCGAGTTGATCTCAGCTTTGCCGTCGACCATATCGATAGCATTGAACGGGCAGGCCTTTACGCAGAGTGTGCAACCTTTACATTTATCTTTGTTAATAATAATTGCCATTTTAACTTCTTCCTCCTTATTAGATTACCTGCTTATCCTTGAGACCGATAAG
>JAZAUJ010000049.1:0-7010 GCA_036342375.1 Anaerovoracaceae bacterium
ACATGCCGGCGGGAACTGTATAGCAGCGCTCATCCGCGCTCCCGGAAACATCGACGTGTATGCCCGCTTTTTCCATGATATCAAGCGTCATGTCGACGTAGCCAGACGATTCGAGCTTCGTTGTCAGTGTGATCTTCCCTCCGCCGCACACGGGCAGCGCGAGGAGCAGACCTGTGATGTACTGCGAGCTCACATTTCCGGGAAGGCTGAACTCCCCTCCCGTCAGTGAGCCGCTCACCGCCGCTATATCTTCCGGACTGTTCCCGGCGCCGCGGACCGGATCCGCGCGGGTGACAGTTACTCCGTGCGCGCTCATCTGGTCTGTCAGCATATCTATCGGTCTTTCGGGCAGCCGCCCGCGTCCTCTGAATTTCGCCGTGAGTCCCAGAGCCGACACGACAGGGAGAAGGAATCTCAGCGTTGAGCCTGATTCGCCGCAGTCGAGCGCAAGTTCGCCGCCGCTCCGGACAGCTTCGGTGATTATTTCGCAGCATTCTTTCGTCGCGAGGATGTCGAGAGATGATTCGTCCGGCAGGAACCGTGTTTTCGGCCCGTCGCCCGCGTCAGGGCCCGGCTCGGATATGTCCGCCAGCATCTCCGCGATGAGGATGCGGTGAGACTGGGATTTTGACGGGATGGCTTCGAGGTTCCCCTTAAGATGACCGGGCGCGATCGTTATGTCCATAAATCGTCCTTTCTAAAGCCCTGCTTTGAAAAAGTCTTCGAGTTCGCCGTCAGGGATGTCCATAAGCGCGCATTCTCCGACTTCGAGAGGGATGACGACAGTGATCGTGCCGCCTCTGTGTTTCTTGTCCACCGCCGCTGCCGCAGCGAGTTCTTCAGCGCTGTAAGGACATTCCATGTCGTATCCGTATCTCAGCATGAATGTCTTTATCTTTGAATAGCAGTCGTCGCGCGACCATTCCTTTACGAGGGCCGCCTTGGACGCGATGAGCATGCCGGTCGCGACAGCGCGGCCGTGACTTACTTCAAAATCGCTGAGCCTTTCTATAGCGTGGCCGGCCGTGTGCCCGAAATTCAGCAGCTGTCTCAGACCGTTATCGAATTCGTCCTGCTCTACAATGTCCGCTTTTACATGTATAGATCCTGTCACGAGTCTGTTCACGAACTCGCTGAACGGCGGTTCGTCCGCTGTCAGGATATATTCAAACAGAGACGCGTCCGCTATCATGCCTGATTTCGCGGCTTCGGCGAGACCGTCCATGAATATGTCGTGTGTGAGTGATTCAGCCGTTCTCGGGTCATATATAACGAGCGACGGCTGATGGAAGACGCCGGCCAGATTTTTGCCCGCGGTCAGATTGACCGCCGTTTTCCCGCCGACAGATGAATCGACAGCCGCGAGGAGCGTCGTTGGTATCTGTATGAATTTTATGCCCCGCATATACGTTCCCGCCGCGAATCCGGCGAGGTCGCCTATAACGCCTCCGCCGAGCGCGATGATCATATCGGAACGCGTAAATCCGTTGTCCGCGAGATATTCGAGCAGCGTTCCGAGGCACTCCAGCGTTTTCGTCATTTCGCCTTCCGGGAATGTGATCTTGTATACGTCGAAACCGCAGTCAGAAAATGAGCCCGCGACAGTGTCGTTGAAGAGCTCATGCGTCACATTGTCTGTGACAATGCAGACCTTGCATGTATCTGTGATCTCGAATGCCAGCGTTCCGGCCTGACTGAGAGCGCCGCTTTCGATAACGACATCGTACGGGCTGCTTGTATTGATCCTGATTCTTTCCATATTATCTGCCTCCCGGTCATGTCCGGGGCCGCCCCGGGATCCCCCGCCGCTCAGAACGGCTTCTTGTCGATCTCCGTCTTGAGCTCGCGTCCCTCGCGCAGCAGCGCGCACAGCGTGTCTTCGTCATTCGCCCTTATAGCGTCGCTGTACTGCTGCAGGTTCCCGATCAGCGCGTCTATCTCGTCGGCAAGATTTTCGGCGTTCTCGAGGAACAGCTCCGTCCACATGACCTCATTCATATTCGCGACGCGCGTCATATCATCGTAGCTCCCGCCCGTGAAACCGTGATTTTCTCTGGCGGTCGGGCTCTTGATGAACGCGCTCGATAATACATGCGGAAGCTGAGATGTGTAAGCGATGATCCGGTCGTGTTTGTCCGGCTCGCATATCTCGCAGTTCGTGAAGCCGATCTCCTTTACGAGCTGTTTCGGGATGTTCGCGATCTCTATCGGCGTGCCCGTCTGTGGAAGGAGAATGACCGACGCATTGCTGAACATCGATTTCTTCGAGTAGGCGAACCCGCCGTGCTCAATTCCGGCCATCGGATGACATCCGACGAACCAGAAACCGTCCTCTTCGGCGATGGGAACAATGCCGTCCCAGACGCACTGCTTCACTCCGCATGTATCCATTATAACAGAACCTTTCTTGATGTCGTGTCTGTATTTTTCGACGAACGCGACAGTGTCGCGCGGATACAGCGCGATAATGATCATATCGCACATCGGGATCAGCTCTTCCCTGAGTTCTTCTTCTATCGCCCCGAGCAGGACCGCCTCGCGCACGACGGTCTGATCCGTGTCATATCCGTACACGGAATGGTCGTCGAGGCTGTTTATCGCTTTTGCCATGGACCCGCCGATAAGGCCGAGCCCCACAACGCCGATCATCATATCGGTTTTCCTCCTTTATTTTCGCATCAATGCGCGTCTCCCCGCCGCGTATCTGTTTCTGCCCGGAGCCCGCGCGGTCTTTCCTTCTATTTTACAGCGAATTCCGGCGTGAGCGGTTCCGCTGCCGCCTGCGGTATCACGTTTCTCCTGAACGCGAACGGTCTGATCTTGTTCACGGCGTCTGCGACTTCTTTGAACTGAGCCGGCTTCAGCGACTGCTGCCCGTCGCACAGCGCGTGCTCCGGGTCGTTATGGACTTCAATGATCAGCCCGTCTGCGCCCGCCGCCGCCGCAGCCATCGCCATCGGCATGACGAGGCTCGCAACGCCCGTCGCGTGCGACGGATCGACTATGACCGGGAGATGCGTCTTTTCTTTCAGCACCGCTATCGCTGAGATATCGAGCGTGTTTCTCGTGACTGTCTCGAATGTCCTGATGCCCCTCTCGCAGAGGATCACGTTTTCATTCCCGCCTGCCATGATGTATTCGGCGCTCATGAGCAGTTCTTCTATCGTGCTCGCCATACCGCGCTTGAGCAGCACGGGTCTGTCGATATGTCCGAGCTCCTTAAGGAGTTCGAAATTCTGCATGTTTCTCGCTCCGACCTGGATGATATCCACATCATCGAACAGATCGAGCTGCGACGCGTCCATGAGCTCCGTGACGATCGGGAGCCCTGTGACTTTTTTCGCCTCGGACAGGAATTTGAGCCCCTGTTCTCTCAGTCCCTGGAACGAGTACGGTGATGTGCGCGGCTTGAATGCTCCGCCGCGCAGCAGCCCCGCGCCCGCTTCCTTCACCTCTTCAGCGATGCCGATGATCTGCGGCTCCGTTTCGACCGAGCACGGTCCCGCTATGAACTGGAAGTTCCCGCCGCCGATGCTCACTTCGTTTTCGCCCTCGCCGACTGTCACGACTGTGTCGACGGGGTGGTATTTCCTGTTCGCGTTCTTGTACGGCTCCTGGACGCGCATCACTTTTTCTACGATGTCCAGAGCCTGGATCAGTTCAATGTCTATCTGCGACGTATCGCCGATAAGGCCGAGTATCGTCCTGTTAACGCCGCGGCTGTAAAGGATGTCAAGTCCCATGCTCTTCAGCCACGATATCAGATTCTTCAACTGTTTCTCTTCGGGATTTTCGTGTAATACGATAATCATTTCATTTTCCTCCTGCATTGATACACAAAACGAAAAAAACCGCCGGCATGAGTCTGCCTGCGGTCGTCGTTCGAAATAACAGCGCGTGCGCCGTACTTTTTTCAGCAGTGCAAACTCATCTCACCGGGAAGCGGTAAGAATAATAGTAAGCGTATTCTGCTGTGAGTACTGCGATGTGCATTGCAATAGTCCTTTCGTGCTGTTTATCAATATAACACCGGCGCGGAAAATTGTAAAGCGCAAATGAAAAAGTTTTTTATGCGGTCCGCGGCGTATCATTTGTGCGCCGCCTGCCGGGATTTGTTTCCGCGGCCGGAATGGTGTAGTATTATGTGCAGGAGGTACAGACAATGAGACAGAATAATACAGCAAGAATCGGGAGACCCGGAACGGAGACAGCATATGAACGCATGGACGTACCTGCGAGGTTCACAGTGGAACGCGGAGAGAAGACAGGCGTTATAGCCGGCCCCGGCGAAGCGTGGACTGCCGAAACAGATAAAGTCAGACTCACTCACGGCAAGATGAAAATAAGAGTGTGGGAAAACGCCGGCGAAAGAAAATAGCCGGCGCGCATAAGCATTGAAGAGGCCGGTTTACAGGAGGGCGCATGATGAAGATCGCGGTGATCGGGACCGGGGCCATGGGCATGGCGTTCGGGAATATGCTGTCGCGCGAAGGCGGGGACGTAATGATGATATCGGCGTCGCGCCGGGCCGCGGCTGACAGTATCAATAAAAACGGGATCACGCTGACAGACGATCTCGGGACGCATCATGCTGATGTCCGCGCGGCTCTCGCCGGGGAAGTGAATGAGAAGTACGACCTGATCGTGTTATTCACGAAGGCGTACGGCACCGGCGGCGCGCTGCGAAGATGCGCCGGCATGATCGGGCCGGATACATACATCATGACGCTGCAGAACGGGCTCGGAAATGTGGAGGCCGCGGAAAAATATGTCCCGCGGAGCAGGATAATATGCGGCGTCGTAACGACAGCGGCGGAAACTGAGAGCCCTGGCAATGTTCGCGTGCGGATGGACAGACACGGCCAGATCTACATGGCGGACGGGAATTATGATCCGGTCCTGGGCGAGGTCTCGGAGCTGTTCACGAAAAGCGGCGTGACGCTTGATATAAATGAAAACATAGAAGGCGCCATCTGGGGAAAACTCGCTATCAACGCGTCATTCAACCCGGTGACGGCGCTTTGCCGCGTGACGCAGGACAGGCTGCTCGAAGTCCCGGGCGCCGTGGAGCTCATCACCGGCATCATGGACGAAGTCATATCATTCGCGGCGGCGCAGGGCATAAATGTGGACAGGGATAAATACATCAGCCGCGCTAAGACGATAATGTCCACCCATAAAGGGCATTACCCGTCCATGGCGCAGGATATCATCAACGGCCGTTCGACGGAGATAGAGAGCATAAACGGGGAGATCGTGAGGCGAGCGAAAGCTTCGGGATTCCCGAGGCCGCTGACGGAGACGGTGTATACGCTGATAAAGATCGCTGAAAAGGGTCTGGAAAAATAAAAAATGCCGGCCTGCCGCGGCCGGTTTTTTGCTGCGCGGAAAAGAGCCGCGCGCCCTTTCAGATCAGTGAGGTCACGAGTATCCGCGTCCCGATCAGTATCAGTACGATGCCGCCGGCTATCTCCGCCTTCGCTTTGTACTTCGCTCCGAATCTGCTCCCGACCCATACGCCTGCCGCCGAGATAGCGAACGTGATAACGCCGATGACAGCGGCCGCAGCCCGGATATCCGTTTTCATGAACGCGAACGAAACGCCGACAGCGAGCGCGTCGATACTGGTCGCTACCGCGAGGGGCAGCATGATCTTCGGCGAGAAGCCCGGCGACGGCTCGGCGCCGCCGAACGCCTCGCGTATCATATTCGCGCCAATGATGCCGAGAATAATGAAAACGACCCAGTGGTCGTACTTATCTATCAGACCGGCGAATGCGCTGCCGGCAAAATACCCGATGACGGGCATCAATGCCTGGAACGCGCCGAACCAGGCTCCGGCGATGACGCCGAAGCGCGGCTTCATTTCGGGCACGGCAAGCCCCTTGCATATAGAGACGGCAAACGCGTCCATGGCCAGGCTGACAGCGGTCAGCGTCAATGTAAGAAAATCCATAAAAAAAGTATAACGGCATTGACCGCTTTTTTCAATAATCGGCACTTCACTGCCCGCGCATATGATATAATCCTATAAGCGATAGTACTGTGAAAAATCGTGTCAGGAGGGATATGGTGAACATTAAAGGGAGATCAAAGATCATCACAGTTATTTTTTCCGTTGTCATCGCTGTATCGATGCTGGCCGTTCCAATGCCCGGCGCAGTCGGCGCCGAGAAGGCTGAAGCGAAAACATCCAGTTCAAAGTATTACATAGCGGTAAACAAGAGAGCGAATGTGGCGACGGTGTATGTATTGTCGCGAGGGAAATACAGGCCGTTCAGAGCGATGCTTGTGTCCTGCGGCGGTTCGAAGACGCCGTCAGGCACATTCAGGATCGGCGGGAAGAGACGCTGGGGGCTGTTGATACACAACCTCAAGGGCCAGTACTGCACTACCATAACAGGGCAGATACTGTTCCATTCAGTGTGGTATTCAAAATACAGCCCGTCTACGCAGTCCAGGGCGGAATACAATAAGCTCGGGAAAACGGCGTCAGCAGGATGTGTGCGCCTTGCCGTTATAGACGCGAAATGGATATATGATAACTGCCCGGCCGGCACAAAGGTCAGGATATATTCATCATCGAACCCGGGGCCTCTCGGGAAACCGACCCGGGTGACATATAAGACCCGGTCGAGGTACGGCTGGGATCCGACGGATCCGGCGAAGGGGAATCCGAAATTCTGTTTAAGGCCGCCGGTGCTCACGATATCGAAAAGCAAAAAAAGCGTTGTCGAATACGGACAGGCATATAATTTAAAATACGGAGTGACAGCTAAGAATCCGAACGCGCTGCAGAATATCACAAACGAGGTCACGATCCCGGAGATGTACAGATACCGCCGGGATACGAAGACGTGGGTCAGGACGAAACTGTTCTCTACGAAATCGATCGGCCAATACAAAATCAAATATTCTGTGAAGGACAGATACTGCCGCGGAACAAAAACAGCGTACTTCAAAGTGACGGTGCGGGACAGCGCATATCCGAGCGTGTCAGTGGCGAAGAA
>JAZAUJ010000050.1:0-7008 GCA_036342375.1 Anaerovoracaceae bacterium
CGGAGCGATTCCCCGACGGAGTCGTATATGCCGTCGATATAAAGCGCCGCCGCGATAATAAGCGTGCTGAACACGATCAGCCCGATGAATACCCTGAGCTCGACATTCGAGATTATCGAGCGGAAATTGCCCTGCACGGCCTTTATATACAGCATGAAGTTTATCGACGCCAGTATCGTGAATATCACGACGACGACCTCGACATAGAATGAATTGTAGTATGCTATGCCGCCCGGGTGCAGGAATATGCCGGCGGTGGATACGCTCCCGAGTGTGTTCACAATGGCTTCGAAAATGTTCATATCGCTTCCGACCCACAGCAGTATGAACTCGGCGGCTGTGAGCACGGCGTATGCAAGATAAAGGACCTTGACCTGGTCCGATGTTTTTACTGTCGCGCTCGCCATCTTTGCTCCCGGAGTTTCTATAGACGCGAGCATCGTTGTCTGCATTCCGAACGACGGCATTATCGATATCATATACGCGATGAATGTTACGCCGCCGAGCCAGGAGCATACCGCTTTCCAGAGTATGAGCGGGTCGGTGAACACGCGGTCCTGTACTACGGACGCGCCGGTAGTCGTAAGGCTCGCCGACGCTTCGAAGAACGCGTCGATGATCGTATTTACCTGGCCGGAAAGATAATACGGGAACATCGCGGCTGCAGTGCATATGATCCAGACGAATATCATTGTGAAATATCCGTCGCGCAGGCGCATCCTCCGCGCCGACCTCGGGATCAGTCTGTTCATAAGCAGCCCGACGATCCCGGTCACAGCCGCGGATATGCCGAACGCGCGCGAGGTCACGGGCTCTTCGAGATAGACAGCATAACAGAGCGAAGGCAGCATTGCCGCTGCTTCTACGAACAGCATCAGGCCAAGTATATGAAAAAATGATTTTAGTCTGAAGTCCATTTTTTCCTTCTCGCTCCTATCTGTACGGGTTCCAGAATTTCGGCGATACCAGCATGAAGAACGTGAACAGTTCAAGTCTTCCGGCCAGCATCAGCAGCGAAAGCACGATCTTGCTGAACGGGCTGAACGCGGCGAAATTCCCGGCCGGTCCGACCTCGCCGAACCCGGGCCCGATATTTCCTATGCATGTCGCGGCCGCAGTGATATTTGTCGTCATGTCGAAACCGTCGACAGATATCAGGAGCGCCGCGAACAGGAATGTAACAGCGTACATGAACAGGAAACTCGCGATCTCCTGAATAATATCGCGGCTCACGATCCTTCCGTCGACTTTTATACTGTACATGACGTTCGGATGGAGCGACATCGCGAGATTGCGCTTCACCAGTTTCAGCATCACGAGCACGCGGCTCACCTTTATGCCGCCTCCCGTTGACGAGGAGCACCCTCCAACGAAAAACAGCAGGAAGAGCATCATGACGCAGAATGTCGGCCACGTCCCGTAGTTTGTCGAGGCGAAGCCGGTCGTCGTGATTATGGAACTCACCTGGAATACGGCGTCGCGCAGCGCCGTGCCGAAATTGCCGACGGTGCCGCCAAGGCGCAGGTAAAGCGCGATCAGCACGCTGAATATCACAATAATATATATATAGAGCCGGAACTCCGTGTTGCGCCTGAATATGCCGGGGCCGTTCTTGACCGCGATGTAGTAAAGGTTGAAATTCGCGCCGGACAGGACCATGAAAATGATTATGATCCATTCGACGTAGGCGCTTCCGAAGTGGGCTATGCTGTCAGCGTAATTCGAAAATCCGCCCGTGCCGACGGTCCCGAATGTCTGGACGAGCGCGTCGTAGAGCGACAGGCCGCCGATCATGAGCAGCAATGTCTCGAGCACGGTGAATATGATGTATGTGACGTAGAGGTTCCGGGCCATGTCCCTGATCTTCGATGTCGTTTTTTCGAATACGGGGCCCGGCGATTCATTGCTGGCAATCATCTGCCCGCCTATCCCGAGTATCGGGAATATCGCGGCGGCGAGCACGATGATGCCCATGCCGCCGATCCAGTGTGTAAATGAACGCCAGAACAGCATTGAGAGCGGCATTGCTTCCACATTAGTCAATATGCTGGATCCTGTCGTGGAAAAACCGGAGCACGTCTCAAAAAACGCGTCTATATAATTCGGTATGCATCCCTGTATCGTGAACGGGAGCGCGCCGACAAACGACATGATCAGCCATGTAAGAGTTACGATAATAAGGCCGTCGCGTTTCCTTAAAGGTTCCGGAGAACGCGGAATGAACACGCGGAAAAATGTGCCCGCCGCGATACATCCCGCGAGGACGTAGAAAAAAGCGATCGCGCAGTCATATTCCTGAAAATGCACCGCCACCAGCATCGGCAGCGAGATGAAACAGCCTGTCAGTATCAGCAGAAGTCCGCTGATCCTCAGAATGCTCCTGCGGTTCAGATCCATCGCGCTACCTCCCGGATGACAGTATCTTCCCCGACTTCAGGATGCCCTCGAGGTTCGTTATCTCGGAAAGGAGCGATACCATGATAACTCTGTCGTCCGGCTCTATCACTGTGTCGCCGTTCGGGATGATCGTCCTGCTGCCGCGCCGTACCGTGATGATAAGTACTCCGTCAGGCAGCGACAGGTGTCTGAGAGGTCTGCCGACGAGCTTCATGTGCGGAGAGGCCGCTATTTCTATGATCTCGGCCTGCCCCTGGATGAGCTGCGAACTTATGACCATCCTCGAACCCTGTATGTACCGGATGACATTCCCGACAGTGATATCTATCGGATTCAGCACCATATCGACGCCGAGACTGCTGATGAGCTCGGTATATGTGCCGCGGCTCACCTTCGCGATAACGTCTTCCACGCCGTGGCGCTTCGCCATCAATGCGAGGAGCAGGTTGTCCTCGTCGAATCCCGTCGTCGTCACGAATGCGTCCATATCCTCAAGTCCCTCCTCTTCGAGAAGGTCCATATCCGTGCCGTCTCCGTGAAGCACCATCGTGTCGTCGAGATGGTCCGCGAGGTAGTAGCATCTTTCGTGCGAACGTTCTATGAGTTTTACGGAAATATTGAATTCAGTCAGCATGCGCGACAGGTAATATCCCGTCTTTCCGCCGCCGACTATCATCACTTTCTGAAGGTCGTTGTATTTTTCCTTTTCGTGTACTTTTTTGCTGAGATGCGTTATCGGGCCGCGCTCGCCGATGACATAGAGCCCGTCGTTCTGCTCTATCTTCGTGTCGCCGTGCGGGATAATGATCTTCCCGCGCCTCGAGATCGCGGCTATGAGCATATTCGGGAGGATGCCGCCGAACTCCGTCAGCTTTGTGCCTATGAGTTTTGGCATCTTCGACGCCTTGAACTGCAGCAGCGACGTTTTCCCGCTTGAAAATATCCCGTTGTTGAGCTGTGAATTTTCGACCAGGAATTTATATATTTCCTGAGAAATAGATCTGTCAGGATTTATTATATAGTCGATGTCCATATTCTCGCGTATGAAGTCGAGCTGATTGAGATGCTCAGGGTCCCTCACGCGCGCCATGACGTGCGAGCAGCCCATCTTCTTCGCGAACGACGCGATAATGATATTCTCCTCATCGGACGCGGTGGTCGCTATCATGAAGTCGAATGAGGAAATATGGATATCGCGCAGCACGGAGATCTCCTTGGCGTTCGCCGTCACTGTCATGACGTCCATCTGGCTGCCCAGTCTCTGCAGCACCTGTTCATTCATATCAATGACTGTCACCGAGTGGTCCCCGCCGAGAAGCGCATTCGTTATTCTCATGCCGAGTTTTCCGGCTCCCGCGACTACGATTTTCATGTGATCTACTCCTTTTGAACAGGGCAAACAGGCCTCATGCTCTACATCTACCGTATTTTAGCACATTGGCGTGGAAATTCAACATCAATTTGGTATAATGTAAAGGCGCGGAGCGAAGGAGGAAAGGTATGGAAATCGTAAAATTCACAGGCGGCCCTGTGATGAGCAACGGTTATATCGTCTACGATAAAGACGGAGGAGAAGCATATATTATCGATCCCGGCTCGGGCGCCGGCAGGTTTGAAAATTTCATCAATGCGCGGAAGCTGAGGCTGAAGGGCCTGCTTCTCACGCATCATCATTTCGACCACACTGACGCTGCGGAAGAATTGATGGAAGCCTTCGGGTGCAGCGCGTATATACATGAAGCCGACGCGGATAAGATAAAGTTCCCGGTCACTCCGTTCAGCGACGGAGAGAAATTCACGCTGCCCGGCATTGATGCCGTCGCGGTGAACACGCCGGGGCACACGAGAGGCGGCGTCGTGTACTGCTTTTCGACCGGCGATTATTTCACGGTCGACACTATATTCGACACCGACATCGGACGGACGGACCTTTCGGACGGCCAGCCGTACGGGATGGCGCGCAGCATACAGGATATCATTGAAAAATGGCCGGATGACATCAGGATACATCCGGGGCACGGCGGCGATTCCACGATGGGCGAAGTGAGAAAAAACAACAGAGAATATATATTCGCGCTTACAGTGGATACGCGCGGACACGAGGGAGAATGACATGGCAGTAAAACTGATCGCGCTTGATCTTGACGGCACGACTCTTACGAAAACGAAAGCGCTCACGGACAGGAACGCCCGTGCGCTCAAGGCGGCGATAGACAAAGGTATAAATGTAGTCATTGCGACGGGGAGATGCTACAACGCGATCCCGTCCGTGATGAAGGATTTTCCGGGCCTGCAGTACGCTGTTTCATCGAACGGCGCGCAGCTCACGGACATACGGACAGGCTCAAAGCTCGTCGAGAAGTATCACACGCCCGAGAACGTGAAAAAAATAGCGGAGATAATGCGCCCGCTCGATCTTTACAGCGACATGCCCGAGATATTCATAGACGGGCAGGCGTATCTCGAGCAGGAACTCTACGACGCGACGATGCGCGGCGAGATCGGCTACCGCACGCGCGATTATGTCCTTAAGACCAGGAAGCCCGTGAAGGACTATATCGGGTTCATGCTGGATCATAAAGACAAGGTGGAGAATGTGAACATCTTCTTCCCGTCGGAGGAAGAGCGGCAGAAGGTGAGGCCGGCGTTCGACGGGATCGGAGGACTGACGATCACAACGTCCTGGGACTGGAATATAGAACTCGGCCCGGCCGACTGCACGAAGGCCGGCACGCTCAGGGTACTGATAGACAGGCTCGGCGTATCGAGGGACGAGATCATGGCTTGCGGCGACCAGAACAACGATCTTGAGATGATGAAACTCGCCGGCATCCCGGTAGCTGTCGCGAACGCGAAGGATGAAGTCAAAGGAGCCGCTGTCTTCGTGACTGCCGACAATAACAGCGACGGCGTCGGGATAGCGATAGAAAAATTCGCGCTGTGAAAGCGATGACAGATGACCGGCCGCTTGGAGCGGCCGGTTTTTTTGCGCTGACAATGCATTGATTGACAAAATATGGTAATAACCGTATAATGCAAATGAAATACATTTTTTGGAAATCATTGCGGGAGGAGCACATGGAGAAGAGATCATTCGGGGATTTCGGCGAGGAGATGGCGGCGCAGTACCTGAGAAGGCAGGGCTACGCTATCCTCGCGAGAAATTACAGATGCAGATTCGGCGAACTCGATGTCATCGCCGAGCAGGGCGACGAGCTCGTCATATGCGAGGTAAAGACGCGCGCGAGCGACGCGTACGGCTATCCGGCGGAGGCCGTCGGCAGGAGAAAGATGAAAAGCATAAGATCCGCGGCGAAATATTTCGTGTCGGCCGCGGGCATGACGGATAAGAAAATGAGATTCGATATTATTGAGATCTATCTTAATCAGATAGAGGGGGCGTTCTGATGCTCGCGAGGGTCATGACAGCGTCGCTCACGGGCACGGAGGGCAGCGTCGTGACGGTTGAGGCTGACATCAGCGGCGGGCTGCCGTCGTACAATGTCGTCGGTCTGGCCGGAGCGACTGTAAAGGAGTCCGGGGAAAGAGTGCGCGCCGCAGTGCTGAACGCGGGATACAAATACCCGAGGAACAGGGTGACAGTGAATCTTTCGCCGGCAAATGTAAGGAAGACGGGCAGCCATTTCGACCTCGCGATAGCGGCCGCTATCATGCTCGCGATGGAAAAGCGCGACTGGAGGAGTCTCGCTGACTGCGCGTTTTTCGGCGAACTGACGCTCGGAGGCACGGTCGCTTCTGTGCGCGGGGCGCTGCCGCTCGCGCTCTGCGCGCTCGAAGCCGGCATCAGCACTGTTGTCGTCCCGAGAGGGAATGCGGAAGAGGTCTCGACGGCGGCCGGGCTGCGCGTGATCGCGGCGGATGACCTGCCGGACGTCATTTCATTCATGCGCGGTCCCGCAGATTATCCCGCCTATGTCAGGCAGGGCGCAGCGGCTGCCCCGGCGGGAACTTCCTATCCCGATTACAGCGATGTAAAGGGGCAGGAATCCGCGAAGCGCGTCATGGAGATAAGCGCTGCCGGCGCGCACAGCATGCTCATGACGGGCCCGCCCGGGAGCGGGAAGACGATGCTCGCGGAACGGCTCCCCGGCATCCTGCCGGACATGACGCCTGAAGAGAAACTTCAGGTCACGAAGATACACAGCGTCGCGGGCCTTCTTAAAGACGGATCGGGTCTCGTTGAGAAGAGGCCGTTCAGAGCGCCGCACCATACGATAACGCGCGCCGCGATGGTAGGAGGAGGACGTGATCCCGAGCCCGGCCAGATATCGATCGCGCATTATGGCGTGCTGTTCCTCGACGAGGTGCCGCTGTTCGACAGCGCAGTGCTCGAAGCGATGCGTCAGCCGCTGGAAGACGGCAGAGTGCGGATCTCAAGACGCGGCAGCGCCGCGGAATTCCCGTGCCGCGTGATCCTTGTCGCGGCCGCGAATCCGTGCAGATGCGGGTTCGCCGGGGACCAGACGCGCAAATGCACATGCACGGAGCGCGAGCTTGCGTCGTACAGGAGCAGACTCTCGGGACCGGTGCTCGACAGGATAGACATGCATGTGCAGATACCGCGCGTGAGATATGAAGAAATAGAGGAGC
>JAZAUJ010000051.1:0-6999 GCA_036342375.1 Anaerovoracaceae bacterium
CAGGGAAGCGGACGGCGAATGCATGCAGATACTTAAGGAGGAAGGCGCGTTCAGCGCGGAGCGCAGATCTTGGTTCCCTGAAAGGCCTGTACCCGAAGGCTGGGAAAGCGCGGCGCCCGACGCCCGCGTGCTCATCCACTGCTTTTCGGGCAGCGCTGAGATGGCGGAGCAGTACGCAAGGCTCGGAGCGACTATATCCATATGCGGGCCGGTCACATTCAAAAACAACAGAAAGACTGTCGAAGTCGCGAGACGGATACCGGCCGGGTTCCTTACGGTCGAAACAGACGCCCCGTTCCTGGCGCCGGAACCGAAGCGCGGGAAAAAGAACATACCGAATTATGTCACGTACACGGCGAGACGCGTCGCAGTTATAAAAAACATGGATTACGACGAACTCTGCGATATCACGCTTGAAAACGCAAAGAGATTTTACGGCATTGATATATGAAAGTCGATATTGAAAAACGGATCAGAGAGACTGTGCAGGGGCACGGTCTCATAAATGAAAATGAGCACGTCATCCTCGGCCTTTCCGGAGGCCCGGATTCGATGTGCCTTTTTGATGTGCTGACGGCGCTGGCCCCGAAGATCGGGTTCACGCTGGAAGCTGTTCACGTAAATCACAAGATAAGGCCGGGAGCCGCTGAAGAGGATCAGGCATATGTGGAGAATGTCTGCGCCGGACGCGGCATCGCGTGCACTGTTGTGACGGAGCGGTGCGAGGAGCGCGCCGCGGAATGGGGGCTGACATCGGAGGAGGCCGGGAGGCGCATACGCTACGGCGCGTTCGACGATGCGGCCGCCGCGTACGCCGGATCTCACCCGGGATGCCCCGCGGTAAAAATCGCGACGGCGCACAATATGAACGACCAGGCCGAGACTGTGCTGCTGAGGATACTTCGCGGGACAGGGGTCGACGGGCTCGCAGGCATAGATTATTTCCGCGGGACGCCGGCCGGATTCACGGTCATCAGGCCTCTGCTGGACTGCGCCCGCGAAGATATCGAGGCGTACTGCAGCGAGCGCGGACTCGAACCGAGGAACGACAAGACGAATTCCGAGCCGCTTTATACGAGGAACAAGATCAGGCTCGGGCTCATACCTTACCTGCGCGAAAATTTCAATGAGAATATCATCGAAACTCTCGCCCGGCTCGCTTCATCGGCGAGAAGCGACAGCGAATGCCTGACGGCGGCGGCCGAAGCGGCATACGATATCACGGTCACGGATTCAGCGGACGGTTCGCTCGCGTTCGGGCGCGAATATCTGAAGGAGATGAAGCCGGCTGTCAGAAGGCGCGTAATAATGACAGCGATGAAACGGCTCGGGCTCACGCGCGATATGACCGCGGCCCATATCACCGCGGCGGAACGGCTGATAGAAAGCGAAAACGCGTCGGGCACCGCCGAATTCACGGGAGGCTATTCCGTCTCAGTGTCTTACGATACAGTTATTGTCAGCGCGCCGGACGGGGCGCCGCGCCATGAAGAAAAGATATCACTCAGCATCGATATCGTCCCGGCATGTGAATATGACGGCGGGCGCGGCGAAGCGGCGTTCGACTACGACATGCTTATCAGAGGAGCGGGCACCGGCGAGATAGAACTTCGGACGAGGATGCCGGGCGACAGGATAAGCCTGCCCGGGATGGACGGCCATAAAAAGATACAGGACCTGTTTGTGGATATGAAGATACCCGTTTCCGAACGCGACAGGATACCCCTTATATGCGCCGGGCATGAAGTGCTTTATATAGCGGGAGATCCCGCTTCCGGACGGAAGCCGAGATACAGCGGGAATTACCGCGTTTCCGGAAGTACGGAGCGTGTCGCCGTACTTGAATTCTGCACATAGTTATGGTAAAATTACTAGTCTGTTTTGTTGAGTGAAACAGTTTTTGTGTTGCAGACACAATCAAAAGGAGAAGGAAATTGAGACGCGTATCAAGAAATTTTACGATATACCTGTTAATATTCCTGATGATACTGGGCATGGCGTTTTTCCTCGGACGGACGCCGAGCGTCGAACGAAAAGACGTGTCGTGGACGACATTTACGGAATATGTCGCGGACGGAAAATTCACGGAAATAGACATTGATGATATGAAGCTGACGGGCAAAACGTCGGATGATAAAGAGTACGTGACTTACGCATCTTCCGCACTCGACATCGAATATCTGAACACGCAGTATCTGAGGAAGATGAGCGAACAGGGCAAGATCAAGGTGAAAAACGAACCGCCGCAGACGACGCCGTGGTACATCCAGATGCTGCCGTCTCTCGCTATGATCATAATACTGATAGTGTTCTGGTATATGATGATGGCCCAGCAGGGCGGCGGGAAGGCCATGCAGTTCAGCAAGAGCCGGGCGAAACTGCAGAAGGACAGCGACCTCAGAAAGGTGACATTCAAGGATGTCGCCGGGCTCAAGGAAGAAAAGCAGGAGCTCGCGGAGGTCGTCGATTTCCTGCGGCATCCGAAGAGGTATAACGCGCTCGGCGCCAGGATACCGAAGGGCATCCTGCTTGTCGGACCGCCCGGAACGGGCAAGACGTACATTTCGAAGGCTACTGCCGGCGAGGCGGGCGTGCCGTTCTTTACGATATCCGGTTCCGAGTTCGTTGAGATGTTCGTCGGCGTCGGAGCTTCGCGCGTAAGGGATTTGTTCGATCAGGCGAAGAAGATCGCGCCGTGCCTACTCTTCATAGCCGAGATAGACGCTGTCGGCCGCAAGAGAGGCGCCGGCCTCGGCGGCGGGCACGATGAGAGAGAGCAGACGCTGAACCAGCTGCTTGTCGAGATGGACGGATTCGAACCGAATTCGGGCATTATCGTGCTTTCGGCCACAAACAGACCGGACGTGCTCGACCCGGCATTGCTGAGACCGGGAAGATTCGACAGACAGATAGTCATCGGCGTTCCGGACGTCAAGGCGAGAGAAGAAATATTCAGGATACATTCGAGGAACAAGCCTCTTGCGGAGGATGTGGATCCTAAGGTGCTCGCGCGTATGACGCCGGGATTCACGCCTGCGGATATAGAGAACATGCTGAACGAGGCGGCGCTCCTTACGGCAAGGCGCAACGGCCGTCATATCAGGATGGACGAGGCGGAGGAAGCGATCACGCGTGTCATAGCGGGGCCGCAGAAAAAGAGCCGCGTCATAAGCGAAGAAGAGAGAAAACTTACGGCGTATCACGAAGCGGGGCACGCGGTCGTCGCGACAGAACTCCCGCATACCGATCCCGTGCATCAGGTCTCCATTATCCCGAGAGGCCGCGCGGGCGGATTCACGATGGTGCTGCCTGAAGACGACAAGAGATTCGAAACGAAATCCGAGATGGAAGAGTTTATCATCCACCTGCTCGGAGGAAGAGTCGCCGAGCAGCTCACGCTCGACGATATAAGCACGGGCGCCAGCAATGACATCCAGCGCGCGACGTCGACAGCCCGCGACATGATCACGAAATACGGATTCAGCGAAAAGCTCGGTCCTGTATGCTACAGCTCTGACGAAGAAGTGTTCCTCGGGAAAGACCTGGCGACGCGCCAGAACTATTCAGAGGAAGTCGCGTCGCAGATAGACGAGGAGATCAGGGCTATAGTAGAAGACGCGTACGCGAAGTGCGAAAAGATACTTACGGATCACAGAGACAAGCTCGAGCGCGTGGCGCAGGCCCTGCTCAAGGTCGAGACGCTTGACGCGGAAGAGTTCAAGGAACTCTATGAAGGCAAAAAGGACGCGGATGATATCCTCAAAGAGAATGAGGAGCGCGACAAGAAAATAGACGAGATGAATAAGGAAGAAGCCGCGGAATCCGAAAGGCTCCGCCGCAGGGAACATGATGAAATGCAGGCCCGCCCTCAGCAGGGAAATATGAATGATGATTACCGCGAGTGGCTGGAGCGCAATTTCGATAATCCGTTCTCGCAGGGACCTCAGGATCCGCAGAGGCCTCAGCAGGGAGGATATAACCAGGACGGCTACGGTCAGAACGGCTACGGTCAGAACGGATATGGCCGGAATGGATATGACCGGAACGGATACGGTCAGAATGGCTATGGCCAGAACGGGCCTGACGCCGGCGGGCAGAACGAAACGCCCGACGAGGACGCCTGGAATCCGGGCGGCAGTTCCGGCAGCGGAGACAGAAAAGACAATTAGCGGATCCGGAGGTGCTGACATATGAAACTGACAGTCGGTGACTGCCTTGAACTGAGTACATTCGAGGACGCGAGAGTCACGGCCGGAAGGCGCGGCCTTTCGCGCGAAGTGACAACTGTGTCGTTTCTGGACGCGGAAAGCTGGCAGGAGGCCGAACGATATAACGCCGAGCGGGGACAGCTCACGCTCACGACGTTCAGCGGCGTGAGGCAGAGCGAATCCGAACAGTGCAGGATCATAGAAAAATTCGCGGCGGCGGGCAACGCCGGCATTGTAGTGTTCCACGAGAAAGACGTACTCGGGAGCATCGGTGACGCCGTCATCGATACGGCGGAAAAACTCGATTTTCCGCTTATTGTCATGAGCGAAAAAACGGATCCGCGCGCGGGCGTTGTCATCCGGGAGGTATCGAACAGGATATTCTACGGTTCGACCGAGGCCGCGGACAACAGCCTTGTGGCGAACATCGTCATGCACCTCATGAACTTCGAAAAGTACAGCGGATTCCACGAAGCCGTGCGCAACGCGGCCGTAAACAACAATCTCGAGGTCGGTCTGCTGTCGGACACGTTCAATGTCGTGTTCCTGGTCGAAACGCATCACAACGTGACGATAGACGAAGCCGTGAAGAAGGCCCGCACGAACGCGAGGCTCGCGGACAGATTCGCGGGGACGCTCGTTGACGTCAGCGGGCTGAAGACATACTGGTGGCCTGTCGCGATAGGCGGCAAGAACTACTACCTCATGCTTGTCGACCCGGGCAATCAGTATTCCGCCGCGCAGATGGTCATGGTGGCGGAAATAATCGAACTCGCGATCGGCATGTGGAAATACACGCCGGTGAGAGACAGCCAGGCCGAATTCATCAATGCACTGATAAGGGGAAATCTCAAGCAGGCGTTCGAACTCCGCGACGAGGCCGGCGTTGATCCGGATGATATCATCAGCGTTTTCCTCGCGTGCGGCGTGGAGAAGGATTCTTCGAAGCGGCTCGCGGGCGAGCTCGGGAAGCGCAGTGATATCCGCATGATAAGCATACATGAAGACGATAATGTTTACGGCCTTATGCTGAGGAGCAGCGAATGCGAGCGGAAAAACTCGGCGGGGCTGAAGACGGAATGCATAGAGATATTCAATTCGCTGAAGCTGCAGAGGTCGATAAGAGTGTTCCATGTGACGGGTCTCAGGGGGCTCGACGGGGCGTATGACGGTTACCGGCTGATAACCGAGGCGCAGGCATGCACGGAGGTCGTGTTCCCGTACAAGCGCGTGTTCACGAAGTACGACCTTGCGCTCGTGAGCAACTGCATCGGGATACAGATCCGGGGCGGATATCTGAAAAAGGATTATGAGAATCTGCTCGACGGATTTGAGGATATCGGAGCGAACAAGGGACACCAGCTGCTCGACACGCTCGAGACATTCGTCCTTGACGCCGGCATGAACGGCAGCAAGACGGCGAAGTTCATGGGCATCCACGCGAACACGGTGCAGTACAGACTGAAGAGGATAAACGAGATACTCGGGGCGGAGATATCCGCGAACCGTGTGCTCCCGGGGCTTACGATGGCGCTCGCGCTGTCGAGGCTCGACAGGATGAGCTGATATATTTTGTGAGTAACCGGTGTGAGGGGAAAGAAGGCAGGTTATGAACAAACTCGAGGAACTGAGGCAGAGAAAGGCCGCGATCGCCGCGGGCGGCGGCGCGGATCGCACGGCGGCCCAGCATGAAAAAGGCAAGCTGACGGCGCGCGAGCGGCTCGATCTGCTTTTTGACGAGGGAAGTTTTGTCGAAACCGACGTATTCATGTCTCACAGATGCGCGAATTTCGACATGGCGGAGAAGAACGCGCCGGGCGACGGCGTCGTGACGGGACACGGCACGGTTGACGGCAGGCTCGTATTCGCCTACGCGCAGGACTTCACGGTCATCGGCGGCTCGCTCGGCGAGGTGCACGCGGAAAAGATCGTGAATGTCATGAAGCAGGCGCTGAAAACGGGAGCGCCGTGCGTCGGCCTGAACGATTCGGGCGGCGCCCGCGTCGAAGAAGGCGTGAACGCTCTTTCCGGTTTCGGGAAAATATTCTTCAACAATGTCAGAGCGTCGGGCGTGATCCCGCAGATATCCGTTATCATGGGCCCGTGCGCAGGCGGAGCAGTCTATTCGCCCGCCATCACGGATTTCATATTCATGGTCGACGGGACGAGCAGGATGTTCATTACGGGGCCGCAGGTGATAAAGACCGTTACGGGCGAGGAAACGACGGCCGAGCAGATCGGCGGCGCGAAGACGCATAACGAAATAAGCGGCAATGCGCATTTCCTGTGTTCCGATGATGAAGACGCGCTCGCGCAGGTGCGCGAACTGCTGTCATACCTGCCGTCGAACAATATGGACGCGCCTCCGGTATATGAAACGAATGACGATCCGAACAGAATGACGCCTGAACTCGAGAGCGTCGTCCCGGACAATCCGAATAAAGCGTACAATATGTACGATGTCATAAGAAGCATTGCCGATGAAGGAGAAATATTCGACGTGGCCGCCCGCTACGCGAGGAACATCATCACATGCTTCATCAGACTCAACGGCGAAACGGTCGGCGTTGTCGCGAACCAGCCGCGGTTCGAGGCGGGCGTGCTCGACATCAATGCGAGCGACAAGGCCGCGAGGTTCATAAGGCACTGCGACTGTTTCAATATCCCGATACTCACGCTCGAAGACGTGCCGGGATTCCTGCCGGGGACAGATCAGGAGTACGGCGGCATCATACGCCACGGAGCGAAAGTGCTGTACGCGTACTCGGAAGCCACTGTTCCGAAGGTCACG
>JAZAUJ010000052.1:0-6916 GCA_036342375.1 Anaerovoracaceae bacterium
AAACGGGACATGTGATCATGGCGTGCAGTTTTTCCAAGATATTTGCTCCTGGTTCTAGGCTCGGTTTCGCGGTTGCGGACCCCGATGTGGCTCAAGCATTGCGGGATGTCAAAATCGCGACTAATTCGCAGCCCCCCGGGATAAGTCAGGTCCTGCTGGCCGAATACTTCCATAGAGGGTACTATGAGGAAAATCTGAAAAAGATGTGTGAGCTGTATAAAGCTGGACGTGACACGATGATCGAGACTATGGACAAAACGTTCCCGAAAGGTTTCAGGAGGACTTCGCCGGACGGAGGATATTATGTCTGGGTAGAATTCCCTGATTCCGTAAGCGCATCGGAACTCAAGCAGCGGGCACAGGACGAGTATAAATTAACCTTCCTTTCCGGTGGTGACTGGTATCCGAATGCTGATCCGAAGGAATATGATAATACTGCCCGTTTTAATTTCACTACATTGCCGGCGGATGTTATCAGAGAAGGTATTTCTGCTATCGGCAGACTGGCCTGTGAAATGGCGGGAGAGTGATGAGTTACGGGTCTAAATAGTACCGCAGACTGCTTTTTGATCGATCATGCCAGAGACAATAGCCCGGGAGGAATGCTCCCGGGCTTTTCTGATGTCCGGATTTTTCTTTTTCATATCCTGTACGGAAGCGTTCATGGAAAAATATGACTGTGCAGGGGCGGTCATCATCTTCGGCACTGTTTTTTGCCTGAACTTGTTTGCCTGAATTTGTTTGCCTGAATTTGTTTGCCTGGACTGGATATCCGGCAGCCTGTGGACACGATTTTCAACGTTTACAGGCGGTCAGTCGCATTTAACTTGGTTTTATCTTTTTGGAGGGCTCACAAACGTTGAAAAAATTGTCCACACCCCGCCGGCCTGTCTTTCGTCTTACCTGAACTCATTATAAAGCCCGGGCAGGATCTGGCCGAGCCGCATGTACTCGCGCCTGCAGTGCATTGCTACTTCATGTATGTTTTCCTCGGTGAAGTATTTGCGCTGGAACGCGGGCAGTATCTTTTCCCCCATCCAGTAGCGGCTGATGACCTCCATGCCTCTGCGCGTCCTGCGGAAGATGTGCGCGGTTTTCGAGTGCTGGATGCCGCCGAGTTTTATGCCGAGGTTCGCAGTGATTATTCTGTCAATGCCTTTGTCCGGGTATGAGTTTCTGCTGAACCCGAACTCTGTCGGTTCTGTGAACTGCATGATAAGATGCAGTTTTTTCCCGCCGAATGTTTCCACAGGATAATGTGTGGACGGGAAAAAGTCCAGGAACGGGCCGTCGTACATGTAGTCTTCCCTGACTGAGATGTCGAAGTGCTCGCCCGGGAACCATACCCTGAAGCGCTCCGGATCCTGAGGGTACCACCAGAACCACCACGGGATCATTTCGGGGCGCACGAACGGCATTTCTGTCAGCACCGAAACGAGCCAGCCGCCTGACGGGAGACGGCAGATGCCGTTTTCGCGCCAGAGCGCGGAGTCGTCCGTAAGGCGCCAGAGTTCATTAATGCCGGTCGGAGTTATCGGTATGCCGGAGCTCCCGCCGGTCCGGTATCCGAGCGAACGGATCTCGTCCGCGTCAAGGACAGGCACGTCTATACTGTAAAGATCATTTATATACCTTGTTTCACGCTTATTTGTACTCATACAAAAATTATATCATAAGCAATGCCGGTATGATATAATAAAGTGCTGTATATAATAGCTTTTGGAGGATATGATGAAAAAGGTTTTGGCTGTATTGCTGGCGCTGACGCTGGTCTGCGCCTATACACTGCCGCAGGTCGTGGCGGCGGCGGGGAGTTCTTACACGATCAGTACCAACGATGACAACAGCAATAATAACAATAATAACAACAATAACAACAATAACAACAATAACAATGGTCAAACAGAAAACGGGGGTACGAAGAATCCGACTACACCGAATAAAGACTCAAATAACACCACGAACAACAACAGCCGAAACAGCAATTCCGGCAGTTCTTCCGGCTCGACTTATTCAGGCGGATCGGGATCGACGGGCAGTGTGAGCACGGCTAATAACAAACTGAAGGACGGGGAAGTGTCGATCCTTTTTACGAGCGATCTGCATTCACACCTCGACAGGACGAAGACAAGAGAAAACGGGAAAACGAAACAGGTCGGAGGCATTGCTGCTATCGCTTCGAAAATAGACGATATCAATGACGAATACAACGATTCGTTTGTAGTGGACGCCGGGAATTTCACGACCGGAACGATATTCGACGCGGTGACGGCGAGCGGCGCGTACGAGATGAAAGCGCTCGGGGACGCGGGATATGACGCCGTGAACCTCGGCGTGAACGAATTCAAACTCGGGAAGAAAGACCTGAATTCGATGATAACGGCGGCCGAAGAGAATGTCGGAGAAGAGTCCGAACCGACATACAGCAAAGACCTCAACACGTCGGGCATGCCGTATATTGTCGGTCCGAACATCAGCTGGAGCAAGAGCACGGATACGAACTCGCGCAAGTTGAAGCGGACGCTGAAGAAATACGGCGCGGGCCAGTATAAAATAATAAAGAAAGAGGACTCAAAGGTCGCGATATTCGGGCTCATGGATCAGGCGGCTATCGAAGAGGCTTCCGGAACGGAAATCAGTTTCAGAGACTATAAGACGTACGCTGAGTCTGTCATGAAAAAGATCGACAGGGAAGACCCGGACATGGTCATAGCGCTCGTCGCGTGCGGAAGCGATGAAAAAATGAGCGACGGAGCGTCGGACCTTGCCGCGGCGGTAGACGGCATCGATGTCATGGTATGCTCAGGCACCGGGGAAGTCAGCAGCACCGCTGTCACACAGGGCGGCACTACTATCGTTTCAGCTGGCGAGAACGGGCTGTACCTCGGCCAGCTGCTCATGAAGAAAAGCGATAAAGGATACACTGTGAAGAAGCTGAAGATGAATAAGATCACAGACAGCCTGTCTTCCGATTCGGCGACCGGGTACGATGTCACGAGCGCGATAAGCGCGGTGAACGACAAGGTGTTCAGCGGCTACGGCCTTGAATATTCGTCGGACCTCGCGAGCAACAAATACGATTTCAGCACTGTGGAACAGTTAAGGACAAAGCAGGGCGAGGACGGACTGGGCGATCTGCTCGCGGACGCGTACGACTGGCAGGCCTCGCGGTCAGGCATTGATGCCGACGTGGCGTTCATCTCTGCCGGAGAACTGAGCGATACAATATATAAAGGAAGTGTTTCGCCGGCGGATGTATATAACTGCGTCAATGCGAAGACGGCCGGGAACGAAAAGGGCTATGACCTCGTTCAGTTCTATCTGACAGGCGCGGAGCTCAGGAACCTCGCGGAGATGGACGCGTCGTTCTCGCTCAATACGGCGGACGCGAAACTTTATTTCAGCGGACTCTCGTATACTACGAACAAGCACAGGCTGAAGTACAACCGTGTCACGGACGTCGCGCTTGTCGACAAGAACGGGAAAACGGAGAAGATAAAGAATTCAAAGCTTTACAGCGTTGTCACGGACAGGTATTTCGTGGATAATCTGAACGAGATAATGAACCACGGACTCAGCCTTATCAGCGCCGAGCCGAAGGATAAGGACGGCGTCAGGATCGAAGACGACAGCTACACTGTCCTGAAGACCGGGAGCAAACATGCCGTGAACTGGTCGGCCGTGTCGGATTATATCGACGCGAGCGGGATACCGGGATATTATTCAGCGTCTCACAACAGGAAGAATGTGAACAACAGCTTCAGCCCCACAGCCCTGTTCAAGCAGCCGAACAGTTTCGCGAGGATAATATATGCGATAATAATTATCCCGATCGCCATCATCGTCGGCATCGTCCTGCTCTTCAAACAGAGAGCGAGAAGACGCCGCGGATACAATTCGAGCATGTTCGGCAGCGGAAGGCGCCCGAGGCGGTCGAAGCTGTATAAGTCAAAATTCAAATAAAGGAGAAGCGCATGGTCATCGCGGCGGCGACAAAGAACGCGGGGAAAATCAAAGAGATCGGAAAGATCACGGAACAGTTCGGGTTCGAGATCATCTCGCGCGACGACGCGGGAATAGACCCTGCGCTTGAGATAGAAGAAAACGGGAGCACATTCGCGGAGAATTCCCTCATAAAGGCGAAGACCGTGTGCGAACTCTGCGGCATGCCCGCCGTCGCGGACGATTCAGGACTCATGGTCGATTTCCTCGGCGGCGCGCCGGGAGTAGAATCCGCGAGGTTCGCGGGCGAGCACGGGAATGACGGGAAGAACAACGAAAAACTGCTCTCGCTCATGAAAAACGCGCCCGACGGAAAACGCGGCGCGAAATTCGTATGCGTCGTGACGCTCGTGTTCCCGGACGGAAGCGTGATATCCGCCGAAGGGGAATGCCGTGGGACTATAGCGCGCGAACCGGAGGGGACCGGCGGATTCGGTTACGATCCGCTGTTCATCCCCGAAGGATATGAGAAGACATTCGCCGAACTCGGGGCGGACGTAAAAAATAAAATCAGCCACAGGAGCAGAGCATTGATGAAGCTCGCTGATCTCCTGAAGGAAGAGGGGTGACCGGCGCCTAATCAATGCGGAGGCGCGAAGGTATCAGGCATGACACGAAGAAAACGATTTTTCAAAATGGTCGTTTTGGGCTTTAAACATATCAGAGATCCGTATTACCAGGGGTTCGCGGCCCAGCTGGCTTTCTTTTACATGATGTCGATAGTGCCGACGGTCCTTCTGCTGACCGAGCTGGCGGCGACGGTGTTCAGGAGCGACATCCGCAAAGGCGTCACATGGATAATCAATTATCTTGATCTGCCGTTCGGCAATGTCCTGAACAATATTATTTTCGGCGGATCGTCTATCACAAATAACATACTCATGATCTTTATCGCGCTCTGGGCGGCCTCAAGGGCGCAGTTCTCCATGGCGCGGATATGCAATTTCATGTTCAGCGACGGTCAGGATACGGGCGAGTACTGGCACGAGAGATTCCGTTCGCTCAAGACGATGGCGTGGATCATCATCGCGATGATACTCGTGCTCCTTGTCATGACGATAGGATCGACGGGCCTCGAATTTATTCTCAAATCGCTCGGACTGCATACGGGGTGGCATCAGCTCTGGCGCATCATCAGGTGGCCGATCGCGTTCGTGCTGTATGTGCTGATGCTGGCGTACAACTACAAAGTCCTGCCGAAGGAGAAAATGAAATTCCGCGAGGTCATTCCGGGCGCGCTGTTTGCCGCGGTCGGTCTCCTCGCTATAACGTTCATATACGCGCTGTACCTGAGGAACATAGCGAACTACAACCTTCTGTACGGATCGCTGTCCACGATCATCGCGCTTATGTTCTGGTTCTGGTTCCTTGCGTGGGTAATGGTGCTGGGCGAGCTGTTCAACAAAGTCTGGCGCGATACGGCGGATTACAAAGAATGGACCGAAGAAGATTTCTATAAGAGATAAAAAAACAGCGCCGGCATGAGCCGGCGCCTGATCTTTCTATTTGTTTTTGATCGTCCACGCTTTTATCACGCCGTCGATCTCGTTTATTTTCGCGAGAAGGTCATCGGGGATATCCTTGTCTACATCGAGGATGTTGTAGGCGAATTCTTTTCTGCTCTTGTTCGTCAGATCGCGGATGTTTATCTGTCTGTCTGACAGTATCTGCGTGAACTGGCTCAGGATCGTCGGGACATTTTTGTTCATGATGCAGAGCCTCGCGGCTGCGTCCGGGTGTATCACGCCGAGGTCGCAGGCCGGGAAGTTGACAGAGTTCTCTATGTTCCCGTGCTCAAAGAAATCGATGATCTCTTCGGCTGCCATTATCGCGCAGTTTTCTTCCGCTTCTGTTGTGGACGCGCCGAGGTGCGGCGTGTGGATAACGTTCCTGTGGTTAATGATGGCGTCCGTCGGGAAGTCAGTCACATATTTCCCGAGATGGCCTTCATCCAGAGCTTCGACCAGAGCTTTTTCGTTTACGAGTCCGTCGCGCGCGAAATTCAGGAATACGGCTCCTTTCTTCATCTGCCCGAAACGGCGTTCGTCTATCATGCCGCGCGTCGAATCGTTCATCGGCACATGGATCGTGATGAAGTCGCACTTCGGGAGCATGTTCTGAAGGTCGTTTATGACCGGGATCTTGCCCGAGAGCGCGTGCGCGTGGCGCAGATCCAGATAAGGGTCGTAGCCCACGACATTCATGTCCAGGCTGAGACAGAGATTCGCGACCATGACGCCTATGGCTCCGAGGCCGATGACGCCGAGTGTTTTTCCCTTGAGCTCATGTCCCGCGAACTGCTTTTTCCCGGCTTCGACAGCCGGGCCGACATCTTTTTTCAGTGTCTTCGTCCACGTGAGGGCTTCGGGGATATTTCTGCTCGCGAGCAGAAGGCCGGCAAGCACGAGTTCTTTCACGGCATTCGCGTTCGCGCCCGGGGCATTGAATACGACAATGCCTTCTTCCGCGCATCTCTGGAGCGGTATGTTGTTCACTCCTGCTCCGGCCCTCGCTATCGCGCGCAGCCCGCTGCCGAATTTCATGTCGTGCATGTTCTGGCTTCTGACCACGATCGCGTCAGCTTCCGCCGCATCGTCGACGAGCGTATAATCTTCGCCGAACCGATTCAGACCGACCGGAGAGATCTTGTTCAATGTTGCTATTTTGTACATAAAAATTCCACCTCTGCAATAAATGATATAGTGAGATAACGGCTACATTTTAGCACTTTACGGTATATGAGTAAAGTGCTATAATACAGTTTGCATTGGCAGGCCGGCACAAAAAACCGGCTTAAAAATTTCTGCATATCGTATCATTTACCTATAACCAGAGGAGAGAACATGAAAAAAGAGCACAGAGTGTATAACTTCGCGGCGGGCCCGAGCACGCTCCCGCTGGAAGTGCTGGAAGA
>JAZAUJ010000053.1:0-6855 GCA_036342375.1 Anaerovoracaceae bacterium
CGACGATCTCAAACACGGGAAACGGAGCACTGACATTCTCCGTTGACACTTCGGCTGACGGATACGATACATTCAGCCAGTACTTTACAGTCGACACATCAGGCGCGAAAAACATCGCGTCCGGTTCGGCCGGCTCTGTTACTGTGCGTCCGAAGGAGGGACTCGACCCGGGCACATATTCCGCATCGTTCTCTCTTATCGATAAAGTCAGCGACGACAAGACACTGACTCTCGGTCCTGTAAAGGTCCAGATGGTCGTCGTGGAAAAGGGCGACAGCATGCCTGAGGGCATCAGACCGACGCAGGGCGAATACACGCCAAGTTCCGAAAGTCTCGGCGGCGGCAGCGACACGAGCAAGATCACGATAGACAACAAGGTCGCGTACTGCGTGAACTATTACTTTGCCCTGTCAAACCAGAGCGGCGTCATGGGAGATATCTATTATAAGAAATTCGGAAAGCTCCCGAACGTGACCGCTCAGGAGATGGACGCCTACACCGGACTCAATTTAAATGTTCCTGCGGCAGATAAAATCTACCCTCCGAACAACAACGGCTTCACTCCGGTAAAGAAAGGCGACCCGAACAGCAAGACCCTCGCGAATGTGAGGAAGGTCCTCTACAACGGTTATGGTACCGATGCGGCAGGCATCAGGAGTAAATATAACTTCAAACTTGCGATAGATCACCTCAAGGATTACGCGTTCGAGATCGCGACGCAGTGCGCCATCTGGCACTATACAGACACCAATACCAAAGGAAAGCCGCTGACATTCAGCGAATTGAAGAGCCACATCAAGAATGTCTACACGACCGTTCCATCCTGGGGCTGGGATGACATTGAAGGGATCTACAACATCCTCATCGGCGAAGATACGAGCATACAGCTCAAGGAACCGACGGATGATTTCGAAACGGATCTCTTCATCGCCGACAACCCGATAAATGACGTCTGGACGCAGAACCTCGTAACGGGTTCCGCAAAAGCGGCTGATGTTTCTATAACGAAAGTCTGGGATGACGAAGGCGATATGAACGGAAGCAGGCCGGGCCCGAGTACATTCAAGAGCTGGCTGCATCTTTACAAAGGAACAGTTGACGTCACGTCGATGTATGCCGACAACCTCACTGTCGAGAGCAACGGCAACAATACATATACGGCGAAATGGTCAGGACTCCCGGGTGAATCGGATCAGTACAGCGTCAAAGAAGTGATACCGCAGACTTACAGCGGCGTCTACGAGGCGCTCGGATCTTCCACCGCGAAAAACGGAGGGAGCATTACGAATACGAATTCGTCGAATGCTCTTACAGAGATCAAAGTAACGAAAGTCTGGAAGGATGACGGCAACGCGCTGAATTCCCGTCCGACGACCGGTGATTTCAAAGACTGGGTAAAGCTCTATGCCAACGGAGCGGAGAAGAAAGACGCCACTCCTGAAATTTCTGCAGACGGCGATACATGGACGATCTCATATAAAGATCTTCCGAAGTACGACAGCGAACACAAACTCATCAATTATACCGTCAAGGAGAGCATCCCCGAAGGGGAAAAGTATTCCGCGGATTACGGCAGCGGAGCCGAAGCAGCTTCTGACAACGGAGTCATCTCGAATACGCTTTCGGAAAAGACTTCGCTGAGCGCGACGAAAAAATGGGAGAACAATCAGGGTGAAAGCATTGATGCGCCTGAAAACGCGAATGTAACATTTACCCTGCTCATAAACGGCGAAGCTTCGGACAAGACTGTGACGCTCGACGGGACAGCGGACGAAAACGGAGAATCATCCGCATGGACGGCCGAGTGGAAGGATCTTCCGAAGTATGATGAGAACGGCGAAAAGATCACGTACTCAGTTTATGAATCGGAAGGACAGGAAGGCTTTATCGGCGATCATACGTCGGAAAGCAGCGCGCTGACATTCGAAGGAAGCAGCGCGGCGATCACGAATAAGAAGATCGGCGGAGTGAAGGTCAGCCTCGGGGCCAGCAAGGTCATGACGGGGGCGCCGCTCTCCGGAGGCGATTTCAGCTTCGAACTGTCCGACAAGGACGGCAGTGTCATCGACACGAAATCGAATGACGCAAACGGCAATATCTCATTTGTTGACATAGATTACACATATAATGATGTCGGGGATCACGTTTATTACATTAAGGAAGTCCCGGGCAGCGACAGCAGTATCAAGTATGACAGTTCGATCTACAGAGTCACGGTCAGCGTCAGAGCGGACGGCACGAATGTGACGGCGGAGCCTAAGTATGAGAAGAGCACTGACGGCGGACAGACATGGTCGCCGGTGACGAAGGCCATCTTCTCCAACATCAAGGGCAGCGCGGCGAAATGGAATCTTGTCGCGAAGAAAGTCACGTCCGATAACAGCAAATTCGAAGCGGGCGAGTTCCTGTTCGGCATATTCGACGAATCGGGGCATCAGTATTATCTGACGTCCGAGGGAACGCTCACGCTCGAAAAGAACGGAAACACCGCCATGACGGCGACGAATGACGCGTCGGGGAACATCGTATTCCCTGAGGTGACGGCCGCGAGCGAATCCGAAACATCGTATTACATCAAGGAGATAGGATGTGCAAGTGACGATTCAGCGGATAAGTGGATCTGCGACACGATATCTGCGCACAAGGCGGATGTAAGAGTGTATAAAGACAGCGACGGCAATTTCAAAGCTGAAGTCAAGTACGCTCAGAACGTGAATCAGACAACGGGACCTAAATTCACTAACTCCCGCAAGAATGTCAGCCTTAAGATAAAGAAGGTCTGGAGCGGGATCACTACGGCAAACAGGCCTGACAGCGTTAGCTTCGAGATACTGCGCAAGACAGGAGAAAACGACTATGAGCCGTTCGGCAGGACAGTCACGATTAATAAGCCGGCTTATGACCTGAGCGACACCTGGACTGAGGTGGCTGAAGATCTGCCTGCTGTAGACGGCAATGGAAACGAATATTCCTACAGCGTGCGCGAAGTCGGAAGCGAAGGCAATCATTTCGAAAGCACTGTAACAGCAGAAGCGGATTCGGTTGAAAACGGAACTGCCGTTAAGAATGTGAAAGTCACGAACAAGCCGGATTCGGAGAAGATCGTTATCCCGGTCAGGAAGAATTGGGCCGAAGGAGTAAGCGGTAATAGCGTCACTGTTATCCTCCTGCGCGACAAGCAGCAGGTCGACAGCGCTGTACTCAAAGCCGGCAGCGATGAAGAAAGCAACTGGAAACATACATTCAGCAACCTGCCGAGATTCGCAAGCGACGGTCACGAGTATGATTACAAGGTCATAGAGGCGAACGACAACTATAAGGCTGATATATTAGCGGACGGAAACGGCGGCTTCATCATCACGAACGACCAGAGCGACAAGAAAGTCAGCATCCCGGTCGAGAAGAAGTGGGCCGATGGAGTCAGCGGCGAGAGCGCCACGATAATCCTGAAGCAGGACGACAGGAAGATCGGCAGCATCGACCTGAAAGAAAGCAACAGCTGGAAGCATACGTTCAAGGATCTTGACAAGTATGCGAAGGACGGTCACGAGTATAAGTATACTGTCGAAGAAACGAACAACAACTATAATACGATTATTGCCCGCAATGATGTGACTGACATAGAAAAAGGCTTTACTGTCAGGAACTATCAGAGTGAAGAGAAAGTCAGCATCCCGGTCGAGAAGAAATGGGCCGAAGGCGTCAGCGGCGAAGAAGCTGTGATCGTGCTTGTTGTGAACGGTGAGGAAACAGATCAGAAACTGGTCCTGACCGAAACAGACCACTGGAAGGGCAGCTTCGATAACCTTGACAAGTACGGCAAAGACGGTAAGGAGATCGAGTATAGTGTGACTGAGGAAACGAGCGAATTCCAATACACCGTAGAAAAAGACGGAAACGGCGGATTCATCGTTACGAACTATAAAGAGGAAACTCCGGTCACGCCTCCGGATGACAACCCGTCCAGCCCGAACAGCCCGGACAGCCCGGATAAGGGAAATGGCGGCAGCAATTCTGCTGTAACGGTCGATTCAACGGCACCGCTCACAGGCGACAATTTCGACATGTCACTGTTTGTGCTCACAGCCGGCGGAGCGGCACTGGCGATAGCGATAACACTCGCAGCTGCGAGAAGGCGCCGCAGGGACTAAACGCTGAGCGCGGACACCTGTAAGCAGAAAAGAAAAACCGTCAGGTAAGTTTTCCGGCGGGCGGAGAGATCCGTCCGCCGGTTTTTCGCGTTTTCATCAATGCGGCAGCGGCCCGGACGCGATTGTCTATTGATGCGATTTCTGATAAGATATACGGTACAAAAAGGGAAGGAAAGCAGCACGGCCCTCAGCGCATAATTCGCACGGGCTGCAGGCGGGAACGTAATGAGCAGAGCACTTATAGGAATAGACAGGTCCGGCTCGTTCCGGGTATACCTCACGGCCACGACCGACATCGTAAATGAAGCGATGAAGATCCACAGAACGTCGCCGACCGCGAGCGCGGCTCTGGGCCGCGTGCTGACAGGCGCGGGGCTCATGAGTATACAGCTGAAGGAACCGGATGACAGGCTGACCGTCATTTTCAAAGGCGACGGACCGGCGGGAAGCATCACGGCATGCGGTTACGGCGACGGACGTATCAAGGGCTACATAGCAAATCCGTCGGCGGATCTCCCGCAGCGCGGGGACGGAAAGCTCGACGTAGGCGGCCTTGTCGGCAGGGGCGAACTTTCTGTGGTGCGCGATGCGGGGCTGAAAGAGCCTTACAGCGGCACTGTCTCGCTCGTATCCGGAGAAATCGCGGAAGACCTGACGGCGTACTACTACATATCAGAACAGCGCAGCACGTCGATCGCGCTCGGCGTGAAGGTGGCGCGCGACATGACAGCGCGCGCGGCCGGCGGCATGTTCATCCAGATGATGCCGGGGGCGGAAGAGCGCTGCATAGATGAGCTCGAGGCATTGCTGAAAAACGCGGATCCGATAACGACGACAGTGGAGAAAGCGGTGCTCAGAGCCGGCGTCCGAGGGGACGACGCCGTGCTGGAAGAAATGAAAGAAGATATTTTCGGCGGACTACCGGAAGAATATTCTGTGACGACCGCCGAGATGCGAGACATTAAGCTGGAGTGCGACTGCTCGCGCGAGCGGACAGAGAGAGCCCTGATCGCGCTGGGTGAAAAGACACTGACGCAGCTGATAGAAGAGGACGGGGGAGCGGAACTGTCATGCAGATTCTGCAATGCGGTGTACCGTTTTGACAGGGACGAGCTGTGCTCGCTCCGCGCCGAGGCGGGGAAGAAGGGAAGAAAATGAAAGACGTTAAACTGAAGATCTCGGGATACCATATATATGACGACAGGGAAGAGAACCAGCTTGAGCTTATCACGGACGGGAAGCTGTACAAGCACGGGGATTCGCTGTTCATAACGTACGACGAAAGCGATTTTACGGGGCTCGAAGACTGCAAGACCAGGCTGCAGCTCGACGAGCACGGCGTACGCATGACAAGGAAAGGCAGCGCTGTCGGCATTGATACGGAAATACACTTCGAATCCGGCAAGCGCTACGAGGGCTATTACGACACGCCGTACGGCCCTGTCGAGATGGAAGTGCTGACGAACGATCTCAAGAACACTGTCACGGCCGACGGCACGGGCGGCGTGGACATAGATTACAATATCAGTCTCAAGGGGCTGTCAGAAGGCCGCAGCAGGCTGAAGATAGAAGTGCAGAAAGTGTAGGGGATATGAACGTAAAATCCAAATGGGTCAGGATAATGGCGGTCATTCTCGCCGTCGCGGTCGGACTTTCGTTCACCGTGTTCGTTGTGGCCTGGCTGGTATAGAGGCGCGCGATGTACGGACAGTATTTTGTGCTTTTCGCGATAATGTCCGCGGGATTCATCCTGCGAAAAATAAACCTCATTGACGGGGATATGAACAGAGGACTGAATAATTTCATCCTCTTCTTTTCATTTCCGTGTCTCATCATCAAGAATATCGGGACGCTCGAAATGACGGGGCACGTTTTCACGATGTTCATGCAGATGATGATAATGACATTCGTCGTCTTTTTCGGCGGGACATTCATACCGCGTCTGTATTACAGGCTCCGCGGATATTCCGAAAAAGACAGGCCGACATTCGAATTCGCCTCGACGATGCCGAATAACGGATTCCTAGGTTTCCCTATCGCTCTCCTGATATACGGCCAGGAGGGCCTGCTCATGATGCTCGCCACGATATTCGCGTTCAATGTCTACGCCTACGGCTACGCGCAGAACGGATATCACCGGTTTGACAATGACAGAACGGGCGGGAGCAGCGTCGGGCAGATCCTGCTCAAACTGATAAAAAATCCTAACATCATCGGGCTGTTTATCGGATTCGCGCTGTCGTTTTTCGAGATATCAATGCCGGACCCCATTTTTACGTTCCTTGATTATATGGGAGGTATCGCGACGCCGATGTCCATGATATATATCGGTTCATCTCTTGCCGGCACAAAATTTTCCGTGATGGTACGCGACCCGAAGATATGGGAGGGGACGTTCGCGAAGCTGATAGCAATGCCTGCTCTTACTCTCGCCTTCGTCTGGTTCCTGCCGCTTTTCCCGATGGTAAAGATGGGCCTCGTGCTTACTATGGCGTTCCCGGTGGCGGCGCTCGTCCCGATGCTCGCCGATATGGAAAAGAAAGATTCCACATACGGAGTCATGCTCCTCTTCCTGTCGACGCTGCTGTCCATGGGTACGCTGCTTTTATGGATCTGGATCATTAATCACACTGTGCTTTGAGGTAAAGAAAAGAACGGCATGAATGAGGACGCAGGCGGAAGCGTATGCCGCATAACGCGCACC
>JAZAUJ010000054.1:0-6810 GCA_036342375.1 Anaerovoracaceae bacterium
AACGCGAAAAACAGTCATCGGTGACAGGAAATACCTGTCACCAACGCACAAAACGGTCATCGGTGACAGGAAAACTACCTGTCACCAACGCGCAAAACGGTCATCGGTGACAGGAAATACCTGTCACCAACGCGCAAATCAATCATCGGTGACAGGAAAATACCTGTCACCAACGCGCAAATCAATCATCGGTGACAGGAAAATTACCTGTCACCAACGCTCAAATCAGTCATCGGTGACAGGAAATACCTGTCACCAACGACCCAAACGGTCATAGGTGACAGGAAATGTACCTGCCCCTTTCGCTTCCGGGCAGGCACAGACGGCGGGAAATACTCGGCCCTGCCCTCTGAACCCCGATCCCGACGAACACCAGCTGTTCCTGTAACGCTACCGCCTTCCTCAGAAAAAGAACACCGGCGCCCCGATTTCAGACCAGGTCAAACACCTCAATAACATTCAGGATCACTTCCCGGGTAATAGGCTTATCATTTGATTCAGTAGTGATTATCAGATTTTCGCCGGGTGTGAAACCGGCCCGTCCATAAAGGCTGATTTTGTAATAGGAATTTTCAACATAAGCCGGGTTGGAAATGAGACCGAAATGTTCCCAAATGACCAGCCTTCCGTCAGCTCGCTTTACCTGGAAATCAGGGTATAACACACGATCGCCTGTATTCAGCCCAAAATCAGACAGATAATCGATACCCTTTTCGAATAATAAGTCGGCAATCATCAGTTCGCTTTTTGACCGGACTTTCTCGCCACGCTTTGTAAGATATTTGCAGTCTTCCGCGTGAAATTGATTCCTGTGCAGATCCCTTTTTTGATCAGCCAGGTCCACGACCTGCCCCGGGGCCAGCAGGATCCGGTTATCTTTAGCCGGATGCCTGAATTGCGCCGGATCGTAAATAACGAAATTACGGTACAATTTCTTAAGCAGCGAGATATTATTCTGGAGCGGCTTTCGGGAATGTCTGATTGCCTTTCGAAGTTCATAATCAGCAACGGTCATTGATTTTTCCTTCAAATCTCCTCCTAACAACTGACGCTTTTTATTTTTCCCGGCATCAAGCATAGTGACAAATTCACGGTACCGTCCGTTTTTGTCCCTGATTCGTTCGATATATCCAGCCGGCAGTTCTTCCAGCAATACTTCGTTGCGCTCAAAAATCCGGGTTTCCCGGTCAAGCTCGTTTTTGATCATATTCAGCATTTTCTTCTGAAAAAATTCCGTTGATTTTCCTGTCACAATACACGGTCCTTTCTATCGTCAGCAATGCATTGTTTACATATTTTACCATATCGCCGCCGCTATATCAATCCGCCGCGAAAGCAATGCATGAAAAAGACCGTCCATTATTAATGGTCGGTCTTTCAGGAATATTCGCATTATATCAATGCCCCGCGCTCAGTTTTTTCGGGATCTCCGGCCTGACACATCACCCCGCCGTCCCGGCGGAAATCCCGTCCTCATCCCGCGCTCCCGAGCTCTTCCGCAAGATCTTCAACGATCGCTTTCTCATCGCTCCGTTCCAGCGCGGCCAGATTCTGCGCCTGCCACAGCGCGAGTTCCGAGAAACGGTTCTTTTTACCCGTAAGATCGCTCAGGAGCCCGGCATTGACACGCACATCGCAGAGCCGGCCGAGCCTGTCCTGGATCATCTTCATCGCCTCGACGATATCCTTATGCTCGCCGATCAGAGGCTTCATGACCGACGCCGCATACCGCACCTTCTTCGCGTTCTTGCGGATATCGTGCGTCGCGTCCGCATCGGTGCAGTCGAGATCGCGGTACGTGAGCAGGAAATGCTCGCTCATCCCGGCGAGCCGGCGCTCGAGATCATCGGGCGAGAGCCCGTCCGCGGCGACCCTGCTGCGCCATTCGAACGACTCAAGTTCGCGCCAGATCTCATCCAGCGTATCCTCGAAACTGCCCTTTGAAAGCGCTGCCCGCGCATTGCTGCATTCGGCGGCGCGAAGCTCCGAGAGCGCCGCGTCAAGCTTTTCGGGCGGAACGGGCCCGCCGCCCGCCGGCGTCAGATCGATATCGACGCGCCCGGCCTCCTCTATCAGGACATCGTACTCGCGCAGCCTTGAAAACAGGCGCACGATCTTCCTGAGGGCGCGCTGGAGGAGCTCATTCTGAGAACGCTTCTGGTACGGCTCGATGAACGTGAGCATTGAGCGCAGCGTTCTGATCGCGACGCGGAGGTCGTGGACCGTATCGGGATCGTCGGCGCCGCCGCGGAACCTGTCGAGATACTTCCGCACCTTACCGTAACGGTCCAGGAAAATTTTCTCGACGTCGACGAGCGTCTGCCACCGCGACGTGTCCGGCCCCGCCACGAACCATTTGAGCCCGCACGCGTGCATCAATGCGCCTTCCGCGGCCGCAATGTTCGGGGCGCCCGCAGCGGCGGCCGCCCTGTCCTCGGGAAGTTCGGCGCACATTGCCGCGCCCTTCGAGAATTTGATATCGCGGCCTGTCAGGAATGCGCCGAGGCGTGACAGCTGAGGGTCGTGGCCGACGAGCATTATTACGCGGTCGGAAGCGTCCGATCCGCCGGCGCCCTCCGGCGCATCACTTCCGTCGGTGCCGCCGGCGTCTTCCGCCGCATCATTTCCGCCGCGCGCGTAACCGATTTCTTCCGCGAGGAAACCCGTGAGCCCGCCTTCCGCCTCTCCGCAATGCGGTATGCCCTGAGGCATTTCCTGATCCGCCGGGCGCGCCGGCCCCGACGAGATGTCGGTCAGGGTGAGCAGATCTTCTGTCACCGGGCCGCTGCCGCTCAGGCGTTCCTTTCCCCAGATCTCAGCTATCGCGTCTTCAGCGATACCGGCCGTCTGCATTGCTCTGAGATACGGGCTCGTTATAACTTTCACGCTTCCGGACGGCGGCATCAGTCTGAGCACGCGCTCCAGATTGGCTTTTGACGCCCTGATGCCCGCTTCTGTCAGGCTCCTGTCCGCATCGGCCCGGCCCTCCGTTGCTTTTTCCGCCTGTCCGTGCCGCAGTAAAATAATATACATTCTTATCCACCTTCCGCCTGTCTGTCCGCGCCGCCGGACGCGGCCGGCGCGCGATATTCCGTGTTTCATAAAACGGGGCGGCTCACCGTCCCGCATTGCCTTCTGAAAAAATAATATCACGGAAACCGGCCCGAACGGCCGTATACAAAAAATTTTACAATCAAAAACCGGCCCGCACGTCCGGGCCGGCGTCTGTCACTTCTGATCCTGCGCGAGAGCGAATTTCTTTGTTACGTCGAGATACTTCATTAACTGCCCTGTGTTCGCGTAGTAATATGTGAACCTGTCTTTGTTTTCTGTCGTTATGAGCCCGGCGCGCTTAAGCCTGTTCATGTGCTGGGAGGCGGTCGCCTGCGCGCATCCGAACTCCGCGACAATGTCTTTATTGCACACCGGCTGCAGTTTTTTGTTGCGCTCCATGATAAAGCGGAACATCCTGATGCGGGCGGGGTGCGCGAACGCGTCGCTGCACTTTGACATCAGCAGTATCTCTTCATCATTCAGGGCGCCGTCATTTTTCCTTATCCTCATAGTTCCTCCGCCGCGAAATACATCGCCTATTTACGATACATCGGAATCCGGCCGCTGTCAATCGAAAGGAGCGCCGCGCCCCGCAGAAGATACAGGCCGCAGGTCCCCGTGGGGCCCGCGCCGGGTCCATGCAGGACTCACCGCCGGGTCCACGCAGGACTCAATGCATTGATTGTGTTTAACGCGCCGCGCACGCTGGTATAATATAGTCATGCAGCGCAGAAATCAGGAGGTAATCATGGAAAGACATGATATTGCTATAATCGGAACGGGGCCGGCCGGCGTGTCGGCCGCTGTAACAGCGACAGTGCGCGGGAAGAGCGTGCTGCTGATCGGAAGCGGGAGCGGCAGCGAAAAACTGACGAAGGCCGCGCAGGTAAATAATTACCCGGGATTCTACGGGAAGAGCGGCGCCGAGATACAGCGCGCGTTCATGGACCACCTGGATGCGATGGGTATAAAGATTACCGAAGGCAAGGTCGGGAGCGTCTATGACATGGGCGGATATTTCAGCATGTCGGTCGGTTCGGATGTGATGGACGCGGACGCAGTGATACTCGCCGGCGGAGTCGTATTCGGAAAGCCGATAGAAGGCGAGAACGAGTTCCTCGGCCGGGGCGTGAGCTACTGCGCGACGTGCGACGGGATGCTTTACCGCGGCAGAAAGGCGGCCGTGCTTGCGTACGATCCGGGCGAGTCTTCGGAGGCTGACTTCCTCGCGTCCATTGGCGTCGACGTGACATATGTGAAGCTGTACGACGGGCCGGCCGGAGTAAAAGAAAAGATGGAAGTCATAGAAGGCGTGAAGCCGGCGGCTGTAGAAGGCGGCGACAGCGTGACGGGAGTCGCGATGGACGACGGGTCGCGCATAGACGCGGATGTCGCGTTTGTGCTGCGCGAAAGCATCGCGCCGGACAAACTGATCGCCGGGCTCGAACTTGACGGCGCCCACGTTAAGGTGGACAGGCGGATGAGGACGAATATCGACGGGCTGTTCGCGGCAGGCGATATCACGGGCACGCCGTATCAATACGTGAAAGCCGCCGGGGAGGGGAATGTCGCCGCGCTTTCGGCCGTGCAGTATCTCGATTCGCGGGGAGGCGCGGGATGAGGCTCGTTTCGTGGAATGTAAACGGGCTGCGCGCCTGTATGAAGAAAGGCTTTCTTGAATTCGCGCGCGGGTGCGGCGCGGCCGCGATCTGCGTGCAGGAAACGAAGATGCAGGAGGGGCAGGCCGATGTCCCGCTTGAGGGATTCCATCAATACTGGAGCAGCGCCGAGCGGAAAGGGTATTCCGGGACGCTGACACTGACGCGGGAAGAACCGGTCTCCGTGAGCACCGGCATTGGGAAAGAAGAGCACGACCGCGAAGGGCGCGTCGTATGCTGCGAGTTCCCGGACTGGTATCTCGTGAATGTCTACACGCCGAATTCGCAGAGCGAGCTGAAGAGGCTCGATTACCGGATGCGGTGGGACGACGATTTTCGCGCGTACCTGCACGGGCTCGAAACATCGAAGCCGGTGATCGTCTGCGGCGACATGAATGTCGCGCACGAAGAGATCGATATCAGGAACCCGGGTCCGAACAGGCGCAATGCCGGATTCACGGATGAGGAACGCGAAAAGATGACGGATCTTCTGGATTCGGGATTCACAGATACATTCCGCCATTTTTACCCCGACAGGGCCGGCGCGTATTCGTGGTGGAGTTACCGCTTCAATGCCAGAAAAAACAATGCGGGGTGGCGCATTGATTATTTCCTGGTGTCCGACTCGCTGAAAGACCGCATCAGGGACGCGGGCATCATGAGCGATGTCATGGGCAGCGATCACTGCCCCGTGTGGCTCGATATCGAATAAAAAAGATCATAATAATACGGATCATGCCGGAGCGCGGCATGATCCGTTTTTTTATACTATCTCAAGTTCACTGAACTGCGCCAGGAACGGCTTCAGTTTCGCCATTATCGCGGTGCATCCGCCCGCCGCGTCGGACTCTATGTTGAGCGGCATCAGCGGCTCGTGCAGCGAAAGTCTCAGCAGAAACCAGCCTTTCAGTTTCCCGTCGTCATACGAGATACGCACGCCTTCATAGTTCGGCTCGACGACCGTCATGTCGTTCCGCCCTGCGGCCCAGTCCGAAAGCTTTTCGAGCACCATATTGCCGTAGTCTCTGAACTCTTCTGCGCGGATCGGGAGCCTGTGCTCTTCCGCAGACGCCGGTTCGACGAGGTCACTGATCAGATCAGTGACAGAACCGCCGTCAGCGCTCAGCATTGCTTCTTCAATAACGATCCGCGTCGCGAGATACGCTCCGTCGTCCATGAAGAAGTTTGACCTCATCGCGCAGTGTCCCGACGTTTCTATGGCGAGTGCGCAGTCCGTGCCGGACGCGTTGAGCTCCGCCGCCTTGTTAATGACGTTGCGGTAGCCGCGTCTGTATCGGAAATGCTTCAGCCCGAGCTTTTCCAGGAAGTCTGTCAGGTGGTCCGATGTGACGCTGTCCGTGACAACTGTCGTGCCGGGCGCTTCCTTCGCGGTTATGGCCGCCGCGAGCGCGACGATGCCGTTTCTCGCTATCGGATTCCCGTCAGGACCGACGGCCGCCGATCTGTCCACATCCGTGTCGAAGATAAGGCCGAGGTCGGCGTTTTCCGCTTTGACCTGCGCGCAGACCGCCTGCAGCGCGTCGGCGTTCTCCGGATTCGGCACGTGATTCGGGAATGTCCCGTCAGGCTCGAGGAACAGGCTCCCGCTCACATCCGCTCCGAGTGGTTCGAGCACCTCTGTCGCGTAGAATCCCCCGGCGCCGTTCCCGGCATCGACAACGATCCTGAGACCTTTCAGCGGCTTGTCGTCATAAACTGAAACAGCCGGAGCGTCCCCGTTTTCGCCGGCCGCGCCGCCATCTTCCGTGTCACTTACGGCAGATCCGTCCTCGTTTTCCGCCGCGCCTTTCACGATCAGCTCGCGCAGGTACGACGCATACACAGGCATGAGATCCGACTTCTCCGCCGGATAGACGACCTGTCCGTCCACGATATCATAGCCGGTCACCGCCGTCATCGGCCCGAGCGATTCTATCTCTTCAGTCGATCCCGCCGATTTGATGATCGCCGCGATATCCTCTTTTTCGAGCCCGCCGCGACGCGTGAAGAACTTCAGGCCGTTCCTGTCGGGAGGCATGTGGGATGCCGTCACCATCAATGCGCCGTCGCACAGATATCCTTCGAAAATGGTCGACAT
>JAZAUJ010000055.1:0-6809 GCA_036342375.1 Anaerovoracaceae bacterium
AAGGGCATCGAAGGGAAGAAGGTCGCGGCCCTCGTGTGCGGAGGCAATATCGATATGAAACTTATAGGCGATGTAATAGCGGAAGAGTGCTGAACCGGCATTTTCCGCGCATCCATGGTAAAAACGCCCGGCAGTGTGTAAAAACCGGGCGTTTTGTGTTAGAATGTATTCCGGACGAAATGATCGGAGGGATCTATTGAAAGCTGAAGTAATAGAAGGACTTAAAAATATCATTACGGGCGACATTATCACCGATGCCGATATGCGGGTGTATACATCGTTCCGTGCGGGCGGGAGAGCCGACATTCTCGCAGAGCCGGCGGACGCGGAGGAACTCCGGGCCGCCCTTGCGTTTCTTAAAAATTGCGGCGAGGATTTTCTCATTCTCGGTAACGGCACGAATGTGCTGATAAAGGACGGAGGCTTCAGAGGCGCTGTCATACATCTCGGCGACGCGTTTTCGGATATAACCGTAGAAGGAAACGCGATAACAGCGGGATGCGGCGCATTGCTCTCGGCAGTCTCAAAGAGAGCGCAGGCGGCGTCGCTTGCCGGGATGGAGTTCGCGTCGGGGATTCCCGGCAGCATCGGCGGCGCGGTGTTCATGAACGCCGGCGCTTACGGCGGAGAGATAAAAGACATCATAGTTTCGGCCGATGTCATCACGCGCGGCGGAGAAGTGAAGACAGTTGAAGGAGGAAAGCTGGGCCTCGGCTACAGGACGAGCGCCGTTCAGACGGGCGGCGGCATAGTGCTTTCCGCGACGTTCGGTCTCGAAAAGGGAGACCGGGAGCAGATCGACGCGAGGATGGATGAACTCGCGAAAAAGAGGAACGCGAAGCAGCCGCTGCAGTATCCGAGCGCTGGAAGTTTCTTCAAGCGGCCGGAAGGGTACTACGCCGGGAAACTGATACAGGACGCGGGCCTGAAGGGGCTGAAGGTCGGAGGCGCTCAGGTGTCGGAACTCCATTCGGGGTTCGTCATAAACACCGGCGGCGCGACAGCCGGCGATATCATCAGCCTGATGCATATCGTGCAGGCGCGCGTGATGGACAAGTTCGGCGTCATGCTCGAACCTGAGGTCAGGATCATAGGAGAAGACATTGAGCAGTAATTACAGGATGATATTCGACTATCATACCCACACTCCTTATTCGCACGGAAAAGGAACGGTAGAGGACAACGTGAGGGAAGCGGTCCGCAAGGGTCTCCGCGAAGTCGCGATATCGGATCACGGGCCCGGGCATCTCACATACGGCGTGAAGCGCTCCGATTTTCCGAAGATGAGGCGGGAGATAGACGCGGTGCAGGCGAAATATCCGGAAATAAAGATCTGGATGAGCGTCGAGGCGAATACGGTTTTCGGGACGGAGAACGGACTCGATGTGACGCCTGAGGAATTCGCGTTGTTCGATTTCGTCATCGCCGGTTATCATTACGGCGTGAGGAACGGCTTCTGCGTCGCGAACTGGCTCCACAGACACGGCATTGGAGATACAGCGGGAAGGACGCAGGCGCTCATGGTGCGCAACACAGATATCATAGTGAATGCTGTCATGAACAATGACATCAGGATCCTCACGCATCCGGGCGACAAGGCGCCGTTCGACATGGCGGAGATAGCGAAAGCGTGCGCCGCGAAGGGGACGTGGATGGAGATAAGCACGCATCATCCGCACCTCACGACAGAAGAGATACGCATCGCGGCGAAAGAAGATGTGAAGTTCGTTATTAGCAGCGACGCGCATGTGCCTGAGCGAGTGGGGACATTCGAGGGCGGGCTCGCGCGCGCCCGCGAAGCGGGACTCGACCTGTCGCGCATAGTGAACATTGAAGAGGCCGTAGAGCCGGAAGGGATGTAAAGGTGTACTTATGGAAATCATTTTCATAACCGGACTTTCGGGAGCGGGGAAATCTCAGGCGGTAAGCTGCCTTGAGGATATAGGGTACTACTGCATTGATAATATGCCGCCTGTTCTTATCAAGAACTTCATTGTGCTGTCCACAAATGAGAACTCCGGCGTCGACAAGATCGCGTTCGTCGTGGACTCGCGCGGCGGGGATTTCCTGAACGACCTGACAGAGAGCATCGAATATCTTAAGGAGAACGACATTCCCTACAAGATAATTTTCCTGGAGGCGTCGAATGAAGTGCTTGTGCGCCGTTACAATGAGACGCGGCGCGTGCACCCTCTGACAAAAAAGACCGCGAATATCGGAGACATAGAGAAGGAACGCGAGATGCTGAAGGATCTCAGATCCCGCGCGGACTATGTGATAGACACGTCGAATATGAAGTCAGCCAAACTCAGGTCGGAGATCGTGAGCCTGATAAATTCCGAGGAGGAGCAGGAGGAGACGTTCGTCGTGAATATCGTTTCGTTCGGATATAAGAACGGGATACCGCTCGCGGCCGACATGGTGTTCGACATGCGCTTCATCCCGAATCCGTTCTATGTGCCGAGCATGAAGAGGCTGACCGGGAACAGCAAGAAAGTGCGGAACTATGTCATGAAGTTTCAGGAGAGCAAGACGTTCGTAAAGAACATCAACAAACTCATCAACGACATCGTTCCGTGTTTCATGAAACAGGGGAAGTTCAATCTCAATATCGCGTTCGGCTGTACGGGCGGCCAGCACAGGAGCGTCGCGATGGCGAACGAGATATATGACCTGTTCACGCTGCAGGGAAAGCAGGTAACGCTGGATCACAGGGATATCAAGAGAAGGTAGATCAATGTCATTCGCTTCCGACACAAAAAACGAACTAGCGAGGGTCATGCCCGAAAAGAAGGAATGCATGCTGGCCGAGATAGCCGGCTTCATTCGCGTGGCCGGAAGCATCGGACTCATGGGCGGCGGGAAATTCCGCATAGTGCTCACGACAGACAACAATTCCGTCGCGCGGCATTACAAGATGCTGATAAAAGAATACTTCAATGTAGACGCCGGCATCGAGGTGACCGAAGGGCAGGCGCTGAAAAGCGGCCGTTACTTCAACATCACGATAGGTCCCGAAAATCTTTCCGAGCAGATACTGCGCGAGACCGGGATCCTCATGGTGCGCGAAGGGATGAACTTCATAAGCGACGGCATTTATGACGGCGTGATAAGAAAGAAAGCCGAGCGCAAGGCGTGCCTGCGCGGCCTGTTCCTCGGCGCCGGTACAATGACGAATCCGGAAAAACAGTATCAGTTCGAGATCGTGTCATCCACTGACAGGCTCGCGGACGATATACGCAGGCTGATAAACACCTTTACGGACATAACGGCGAAAAAGGTGAAGAGGAAGAACGAGTACGTGACATACGTGAAGAGCTCGGGACAGATCTTGGATATCCTGGCTATCATGGGCGCGCACTCCCAGTACTTTAAATACGAGGACGTCATCATGCGCAAGGAGCTCCGGAACGAGGCGAACAGGCGGAGCAACTGCGATCAGGCGAATATCGACAAAGCGCTGGCGGCTTCCGAAAAACAGATACAGGCTATAGAAAAGCTCCGCGCCGACGGGAGGTTCGAATCAATGCCGGAAAAACTGAGAGAGATCGCATTGCTGCGTCTCGACAATCCGGAAGCGACACTCGCCGAGCTCGGAGAACTCTCGGACCCGCCGCTCAAGAAGGCGGGCGTGAACAGCCGGCTCAAGCGCATCACGGAGCTGGCCGGGAAGAAAACGGAGGCGTAGAAAATGGAAGAAAAAAGGATCGCATTGCTGATAGATTCAGACAATGTGTCGGCGGACTATATCGAGGTCATCCTCGACAAGGTGAATGAGGAAGGCGTAACGACATACCGCCGCATATACGGGGACTGGACGCGCACGGAGACGAAGAAGTGGAAAAATGTGCTTCTCGACAACTCCATAACGCCGATCCAGCAGTTCAGCAATACGAAGGGGAAGAACTCGACGGACATTTCGCTTATCATCGACGCGATGGACATACTTTATTCCGGGAAGGTGGAGGGATTCTGCATCGTTTCATCTGACTCGGATTTCACGAGACTCGCGAGCAGGCTTCGCGAAGAGGGCATGTTCGTCATCTGCATGGGCGAGGACAAGACGCCGCCCGCCCTCATTAAAGCCTGCAACAAGTTCGTGAACCTCGATGTAGCGAAGGCCGAGGACGAACGGAACCGCAGGAAAGAAGAAGCGGAGCACGGCGGCAGGGACAAGAAAGATCAGCAGTCCAACGTCATAAGCATGCGCACGATAGAGCGAAGAGTGCGCGGCATAGTCATCGCGAATAATAATAAGGACCGCGGGACGACGCTGGGAGAGGTCGGATCGAAGCTGCAGAACAGATGGGCGGACTTCGATGTCGCGAATTACGGATGCGATTCTCTTTCGCAGCTAATAGAAAGCATTGACAGTCTAAGGATCGTGAAGCTCGGAAAGACCGCGACCGTCGAACTGAAAAAATAACGCATTTACGGCTTTAATAATGAAAAGGAAAGGAAGATAAGGAATGGAAATAAACGAAACAGATGTATATCCTCTGTACGCTGATACTGACGCGATGCAGATCGTATATCACGGATCATATGTGCCGTGGCTCGAGCTCGGCAGGACAAAGCTCATGGAAAACCTGGTGAATCAGTTCCAGACGGAAACGGGGAAAGAACTCTGGCTGCCGATCATCGAACTGGACATAAAATACAAGAATCCCGCATTGCTGTATGAACATCTCGTAGTACGCACGCGCGTAAAAAGCATGCGCGCGGCGACAATAGAATTCGCATACGAAGTGATAAACAAGCAGACGAGGGAGCTCCACGTAAAAGCGACCACGAAGCATCCGATAACGGATACTGAGCGGCATCCGGTCAATATAAAGAAGGAATACCCCAAGTTTTATGAGAGGATAATAAATATGATCGAATAATATTCGGAGAAATTCCTCATTTTTATTGTCAACATATAAAAAGTTCATGTATAATATTGTCATAGAGGGGAAAACGTGTGATATATGCTGAGAAAGAGATGAGGTGATTTTATGTCGATCAAATACCTTGACGCGCAAGGATTCAGAAAGGAGATCGAAAGTACGGACGACAAAAGGCTCATTTGTTTCTACAACGAACGAAGAATGCCCTGCTTGGTCATGCGGCCTGTGCTGAATGAGATCGCCGATGAAAATCCGGATATCGATATCTGCTGTATAGATATCACAAAAAACGGAGAACTGGCGAAAAATCTCGAAGTCATGGTCGTACCGACATTTCTGATTTTCAGGGGCACGAACAGAACGGCAAAGAAGATAGGGACATGCAGCAAGTCGCAGATACAAAAATTCATTGATCTGTAAAGTTTCCGTACAGGGTGGATGGAGAGAAGAGAAATTATTGATGCTAAACTCAGAAATTTAAAGATCGTGGATATATCAGACGAGGGAAAAGGAATAGGCCGCACTAGCTGCGGCCTTATTGCTTTTGTGGAAAACGCATTGCCGGGCGATACAGTCAATGCGGTCGTGATAAGCGAAAAAAAGAATTATGTAAACGCGAAGATCACCGGTCTCGTTGAACCTTCTCCGTACAGAACGGAACCGCGTTGTCCGCACGCTGACATCTGCGGAGGGTGCCCGTTCTCGCGGCTCGCGCCCGCCGTGCAGCTCGAAATAAAGAGGAGGCATGTGTGCGACAAGCTGGAACGGATAGGCGGCGTTTCCGACCCGGCCGTCCGGCCCGTGATCCCTTCGCCGTCAGATATCAGATACAGGAACAAAGCTGAATATACGATATCGGGAAGCAGTGTCGGCTTCAATGCCGCCCGTTCCCACGATGTGTTCGACTGCCCGGACTGCCTGCTCCAGTCGGAGGCCGCCGCGGCGTGCGCCGGCGCCGTACGGGCCCACATAATAAAATACGGCGAAAAATTCAGCAGACTGCTTGTGAGGACCGCATCCACCGGGGATGTCATGGTCATGATCACGTCGGGAGGCGAGATAGCGCGCAGCGCCGAACTCACATGCACTCTTGAAGAAGCTGCGGCCGGCGCCGGGTGCAGGCTTAAATGTTTTTATAAAGAAACGAGGTCCGCGTGCGGAGTGTCATGGATCGGCCGCATTGCCGGGGAAGAGACTGTCACAGAAAGAATAGGAGACCTCACATATCATATATCGCCGCGTTCGTTCTTCCAGGTAAACACCGCCGCGGCAAAGATGCTGTACGACAAGGTCAGGGAATACGCAGGACTCAGCGGCCGTGAGAACGTGCTCGACCTTTACTGCGGCGTCGGCTCGATAGGCCTTTACTGCGCGAAGGACGCCGGCTTTGTGCTCGGCATTGAGTCCGTTAAAGACGCGGTTAGAGACGCGCGGGAGAACGCGTCGGCAAACGGCATCGAAAATGCCGGATTCATCGCGGGAAGAGCGGAGAAGATCCTTCCGGATCTGGTGGAAGGCAAGTCTGATGCGGATACGGACGGCCGCGCTTCCGGGGCGGCCCGGAACGCCGATATCGTTATCCTCGATCCGCCGCGCGCGGGATGCGGCCGCAGGCTGCTTGAAGCGGCAGCAATGCCGCGCCCTGAAAAAATAATCTACGTTTCGTGCGACGCGGGGACCCTCGCGCGGGACGTGAAAATACTGAGAGAACTCGGATATGAATTCATTGAGGCATCGCCTGTGGACATGTTCGCGCAGACGGGGCACGTCGAGACGGTAGTATTGATGTCAAGGGTAGAGAAATAAGAGGGCCGGAAAGCCCAGAAAATAAGGCTTCTACGGGAGTGACCGATATTACGGTGATACGGGTCACTGCCGAGAGGCCTTATTTTTATGCCTTAAATAGCCTCTCTGGAACCT
>JAZAUJ010000056.1:0-6768 GCA_036342375.1 Anaerovoracaceae bacterium
CTCGTGATTTTTTGCTCTGAGCGGCTGCTCAGGGGCCTCAACCGTTGAAAATCTTGTTCACAAGTCCTTGATTTTTTCGATGTTGTAAAAACATTTTATATCAATGCCGGGAATCAGCACACCGACTGCGCCATACCGACCGCGCCGCTTCCCTTTCCCGGCCGATCGCGATCCTGAAAAACTCTCGCTTCGCTATTATTTTTCGTCGAAAAACCGCATAATTCCAACGCACTCGAACATTTTTTTAGCACTCTAATAAAAAGAGTGCTAAAAAACTGTTTGCTTTTGACATGGCGGGTTATAAAATAATAACAGAAGGAAAGTTTTGCGGGCGGCATCGCGCTGCGCGGCGCCGTCCGCCGGAGGAGGTAAGTCATGAATATTGAAAAATTCACACAAAAAGCTCAGGAGGCTGTGGTAGACTGCCAGAATATCGCTATTTCCGAGGGACATCAGACCATTGACGGGGAGCATCTCCATATGGCTCTCATGAAACAGGAAGATGGCCTTATCCCGAAACTCGTTGAATATATGAAAGTTGATTCAGGGGCGGTCATTGCGGATCTGCAGGACAGACTTGACAGGATGCCGAAAGTCGAGGGGCAGGGCGCTGAAAATCTTTACGCGTCGCGCAGATTTAACAAACTGCTGCTCGATGCGGAGAAGATCGCCGGGAAGATGGGCGACGAATATATCAGCGTGGAACATATCTATCAGGCATTGCTGGAAGAAAGGAACACGCCGAGCGCTGACATTTTCAGAAAATACGGCATTACGAAAGAAAAGTTCCTGAAGGCGCTCGCGGAAGTTCGCGGGAACCAGAAGGTCACGAGTCAGAATCCGGAAGACACATATCAGGTGCTGGAAAAGTACGGCCGCGACCTCGTCGAGATGGCCAGGGAAGGCAAGCTGGATCCGGTCATCGGGCGTGACGAGGAGATAAGGCACACTGTGCAGATACTTTCGAGGCGCACGAAGAACAACCCGGTGCTGATAGGCGAGCCGGGCGTCGGCAAGACCGCGGTCGTCGAAGGGCTTGCGCAGCGTATTCTGAACGGCGACGTTCCGGAAACGCTGAAAGACAAGACGATATACGCGCTTGACATGGGCGCGCTCATCGCCGGAGCGAAGTACAGGGGCGAGTTCGAAGAACGTCTCAAGGCTGTGCTTAATGAGATCCAGAAGTCGGACGGCAGGATACTGCTGTTCATTGATGAGATCCATACGATCGTCGGAGCAGGCAAGACTGAGGGATCGATGGACGCGGGCAACATCCTCAAGCCGATGCTCGCCAGGGGCGAACTCCACTGCATTGGCGCGACGACGCTCGATGAATACAGAAAGTATATCGAGAAGGACGCTGCCCTCGAAAGGCGTTTCCAGAAAGTCATGATCGATCAGCCGACTGTAGAGGACACGATATCGATACTGAGGGGCCTTAAAGAAAAGTTCGAGATCCATCACGGCGTGAGGATAACGGACAATGCGCTGATCGCGTGCGCTACGCTTTCGGACAGGTATATATCCGACAGGTTCCTTCCTGACAAGGCGATAGACCTCATGGACGAGGCGGCGTCGAAGATCAGGACAGAGATAGACAGCATGCCGGAGGAACTCGATGAGATAAGCAGGAAGATAATGCAGCTCGAAATAGAGCGGCAGGCATTGCAGAAAGAAGAAGACGGCGTTTCGGAAAAGAGGCTTGACGCGATAGAGAAAGAACTCTCGGAGCTTCACAGCAAGAACGATACTATGAGGGCGCAGTGGGAGTCCGAAAAACGGGCGATCACGGAAGTCAAAGATACGAAGCGCGAGATCGAGGACGCGAAACTGGCTATAGAAGAAGCCGAAAGGAAATATGACCTTGAAAAGCTCGCGGAGCTGAAGTACGGCACACTCCCGGAGCTCGAGAAAAAACTCGAAGAAGAGAAGTCGGAGGCCGGAGAAGCTTCAGATAACAGGCTGCTCAAGGAAGAAGTCACGGAAGACGAGATCGCGGAAGTCGTTTCGCAGTGGACCGGCATACCGGTCAGCAAGCTGCAGGAGACGGAGCGGCAGAAACTGCTGAGACTGCCGGAGATCCTGCACAAGAGGGTCATCGGACAGGACGAGGCGGTGGAAGCCGTGTCGGAAGCTATCATCCGCGCGAGGGCCGGGCTCAAAGACGAGAGCAGGCCGATCGGTTCGTTCATATTCATGGGCCCGACAGGCGTCGGCAAGACGGAGCTCGCGAAGGCGCTGTCCGAAGCGCTGTTCGACTCCGAGAAGAATCTGATCAGGATCGACATGTCGGAATATATGGAAAAGCATTCCGTATCAAGGCTCGTAGGAGCGCCCCCGGGCTATGTCGGCTATGATGAGGGCGGCCAGCTGACGGAAGCCGTAAGGCGGCATCCATACAGCGTTATACTGTTCGACGAGATCGAAAAGGCTCATCCGGATGTTTTCAATATCCTGCTGCAGCTTCTCGACGACGGAAGACTGACGGACAACCAGGGCCGCACGGTCGACTTCAAGAACACTGTAGTCATCATGACCTCGAATATCGGAAGCGCGTATCTCACTGAACATATCAGGGACGACGGAACGATAGACGAGGATGTGAAGGAGAATGTAAAAGATGAACTGAAGAGGAACTTCAGACCTGAATTCATTAACCGTATAGATGACATCGTGGTATTCTCGCCGCTGACGGAAGATCAGATAATGAAGATCATCGATCTCTCCATGGAGGAGATATCCGCAAGGCTCGCGGACCGCGACATCACTGTCACTCTTACGGATGCGAGCAAGAAACTCATCGCGGACGAAGCGTATTCGCCGCAGTACGGCGCGAGACCGGTGAAGAGATATCTGCAGAAATATATTGAAACGGGGATCGCCGAAAAGATAATAAAGGGCGAGATCTCGGACGGTCAGAGCATTACGATAGACGCGAACAACGGAAAACAGGAATTTCTGGGAAGATAAAGCGTTCAAATAGAAAAAGAGACTTCCGCGCGGAGCAATGCGGCTCCTGCGCGGGAGTCTTTTTTTGCCTGACAGACGGGTATTTCACGCATAAAAAAAAAGAACAGATCCTTTCATACGCGCTGGAGATGCTTGAAAACTCGGGTTACGATTCCGTCAATGTGAAATCGCTCGCCGCGGGGCTCGGCTGCTCTACCCAGCACATATACCTTTTAAAATTTTTCGCGATCTCTCCGGAAGCAAAGGACCTTGTATTTGAACTCGTTCTGATAAACAATGTCATGAACGGCATCGCGTATCCGTTCGCGGGGCCGCTCGGCAACGGCCTGCGCGCCGCCGGCGATATCCGTTTCACAATGACAGTTTCGATAAGTCTCACGATCGGAGCGAGGCTGTTCTTCTCAGCCCTGTTCGGGCTCTGGCTCGACATGGGCGTCGTCGGCATAGCGTTCGGCATGGGTATAGACCTGTTCATCCGCGGCGCGATATTCTATGTCCGTTTCCGTTCAAAAAAATGGAGCCGGTTCAGGCTCATATGACCTTCGCGGCCGCTTCCTTCTGAATGCTGTGGAAACCGGGCCGTGTCTCTGATATAATGTTGTTACAAATTTTCTGAATAAATGCCGGCCGGCGCGGGCAGCCGCGCGGACCGGATCTGGCGGGCGCTCCGGTGCCGCATGCCGGGCGCGGGCACAGGTGCGCGGCAGAGGGCAGTGCGGAAAAGGCACCACGGGCGCATCGCTGTTTTAGTATATATAAGAAAAGACGACAGAGAAGAGGGATCGGAATGACCGGAAAAGAAACGAATGCAGACAGGATGTACGATCAGATAAAAAAGGCGTTTTTCGAGAGGAGCTTCCTCGCGTCGAGAGGGCTGAAAAAGGCGGACGCTGAACAAAAGTACATCGACGGACGCGATATCGCATCAATGTCTGAAGAGCTTGCCGCGGCTGCGGGGAGCGACGGCAGGATACATACGCAGACTATACTGGAGTCCGCGGCGGGACGCTTTTCCGAACTGGAGAAAGAACCGCCCGAAGGATGGCTCATGCATTGCTACAAATACATATTGAACAGTCTGTATCCGCACATGGAAGGGCCGGATGATCCCGGCAGGTACGCGGAGGGGCGCGCTGTGCTTCTGCAGCTGATGCGCGGCGTTTTCAGGTACGAACGCGAGGTGTTCCCGTTCGATCCGACGAGAGACATGCTGCTCCTTGAGGCTGATGAACTCAAAGGGAGCGACAGCGCCGCTGAATATGAGAAGATGCGGAGAGTTATCAGGTCGCATTATATCTACGAGTTCATGCGTATCGGAACGGATATAACGCCGTTCAATACGCTCGGGCACATAAGCGGCGTGCATTATGTCGCTGTATATATGGCGGAGCAGCTGAAGCGCGCGGGAGCGCCTGTCGATATAGGACTGATCTCGGCGGCCGCCGTGGCTCATGACATAGGGAAATACGGATGCAGGAAAGAAGAGGAAAAGCGCGTCCCGTATCTTCACTATTATTACACGGACTACTGCCTCAACAGATTCGATCTGCCGAGGATAGCGCATATCGCGGCGAATCACTCTGTCTGGGATCTTGAACTGAACAATCTTTCGGTCGAATCGCTGCTCCTGATATACGCTGATTTCAGGGTGAAAAGCACGCGTGACGAAAACGGAACGGAAGTCATCCATTTCTCGTCGCTCGCTGCAGCGTTCGATGTGATACTGAACAAGCTCGACAATGTGGACGCGGCGAAGCAGCATCGCTATGTGAAAGTATACAACAAGCTGAAGGATTTCGAGGACTATATGACAGAGCTCGGGGCCGATCCGGAGCTCCCGGACGAGCCGCGTCCGTATCGCGAAGATGAGGTCGTCCCGGTAAAAAGAGAAACACCGCTGCTTCACGGCATTGATGTAGTCAGTCAGATGAAATTCAGGGCTGTCGAACATAATATCCGGATAATGAGCAGCTTCAACAGGCCGGGCGAGTTCGCGGGCCTGATAGACGCCGCGAGAAGCGAGACGGAATGGGAAAATCTGAGGACGTATCTCAACATTTTCGACGAATATTCGACGTATATGACGGGAGAGCAGAAGACCATGACGCTCAGGTTCCTGTACGAGCAGCTCATGCGCCGCGAGAGCGATATCAGGAGCAGCGCGGCGGCGATCATGGGAAGGATAGTCGCGAGGTACCGCGAGGAATATAAGAAGGAACTCCCGAAAAGCGCCCCGGCGCCGGACATCACGGGCACAAATCTTTATATGTTTGAAAAATACATCGGCAGGATACTGGAGCCCGGGCACAAGCACACGGCGCAGCACAGGACGTGGATCACATACGCCGCCCCGGAATTCATAAAAAATGTCGTCACGCACTGCCGTGAATCGTGCAGGCACAGATATTTCGAACTGCTGGAGCCGTATTTTCTCGATGAAAAATGCGGCGAACAGCGCGCGGTCGTGCTCGCGAGCGCCGTGCTCGGGATAGAAAAAGAGTATATCCCGGACGCGTTTTTCGGCGTGCTCAGAAAGTTCGTCTCGAATGTGTACGGGAAGTTCGGGAGCACGGACCTTCTCATCATGCGGCTCGAAGAAGAGTATCTCGGCGTGAGCGGCGGGGCGCACGCTTCGCGCCGCCGCGCTCTTATGGGCATAGACGGCGAAGATACGGAGGAGATACTTTCGTCCATGTTCCTTGACGATCTGAAGACCAATACGTTATGGATCGTGAAAACGGCGAACATACATTACATGCTCGATCTGCTCGGCAGGGACGGCGACCGCGACAGGATGCTTCACACCGCCACTCACTTCACGAACCTCATAAAGGTGAGCGAAACAGTGACAGTGAGGAGAGAAGCCGGCAATGCACTGCTTGAGCTCATAGGCCTCATGCCGCTCGACCAGAGGAACGAGCTCACTATAGAACTCTTCAACGGGCTCGAGATAGGTGACTATCAGTTTTCGAAATATATCCCCGAGTTTCTCGGCGTGATGATACTTTATCTGCCGCCGGAAGAGATAGACGAGTTCATAGACGAGCTTGTAAGGCTCGTGAACGCGGGGAATTTCGGTTCCGCCGCGGCGGCGCTCGATACGCTCGCCGTCACACTCGAGCATTACGACATATACGCCGGACATTTCGGCGAAGACGAAAAAACGCTGGAGCGGAGGAAACGCAGACTGTGCGGGGCGCTGCTGAAGGGTTTCGCGTATTACGACAGCTGTATATCGCGCGAGGCGTTCCATACGATCGGAGAGCGGATATTCAGCAGCAGCTATCTCAGCATCGGGGCGAAGTGGGATATTGCGAAGATGGCGCTCAAGAAAATCCTGACGATACTCCCGGACGGTCCGGAAGATGAAACGCTGTCGTTCTACAACAATGCGGCGGTGCTCAATCATGTTTACAGGATGCTGTCGGAGTATCAGAGCGAGATCGGGTATTTCGAAGACGCGGAAAAGAAGAATGTCGCGTTTTTCCCGGGGACATTCGACCCGTTCAGCCTCGGGCACAAGGCTATAGCCACCACGATAAGAGACCTCGGTTTTGAAGTCTATCTCGCGATAGACGAGTTTTCGTGGTCAAAAAAGACGCAGCCGCACATGCTGAGAAAGCAGATAGTGAGCATGTCGGTCGCGGACGAGCCGGACATATTCGTGTTCCCTGACGACATCCCGGTCAATATCGCGAACCCCGATGACATGAAGCATCTGCGCGAAGTGTTCGGGCGGCCCGATGTCTATATCGCCGTGGGGTCCGATGTCGTGCAGCACGCGTCGGGCTACAGGAA
>JAZAUJ010000057.1:0-6746 GCA_036342375.1 Anaerovoracaceae bacterium
CTGCACAGCGTACGCGTATGCGAATTTCCACAGCGAATTTATCCGGGGACGCATCACGCTCATCGGATGCCCGAAACTTGACGATATCGACTACTCTGAAAAACTGACTGAGATAATAAAGAACAATGACATAAAAAGTGTTACTGTCGTCCGGATGGAAGTCCCCTGCTGCGGAGGCCTTGAAAACGCGGCGAAGACAGCGCTTAAAAACAGCGGCAAATTCATTCCATGGAGTGTCGTAACGATCTCGACAGACGGACGGATCATCGACAGATAGACATGAAAAAATACGCGCAGCCGCCGGCTGCGCGTATTTACTGCCTGCCAACATTGACCCGTATATCAGAGTTTTTCCGCGAAATCCGCGAGGATATCGGGGATCTTGATGTGCTGCGGACATACCTGCTCGCAGCTCCTGCATGCGATGCACGCGGCCGGCCTTTTATCCTTCGGCAGCGTCGCGATCTGCATATGCGAGATGAAATCGTCCTTCCCTGTATGGATGAACTGGTTGTAGTTCCGCAGGAGCATCGGTATATCGAGTTCCTGCGGGCAGTGGCTTACACAGTAATGGCACTCTGTGCACGGAACGCCTGCCGACGCTATCATTTCATCGGCAATGCCGAGAAGCGCGTCCATCTCTTCATCGGTCAGCGGCTTATCCTCGCTGAACACATCGATATTTTCCTGAAGCTGTCCGAGCGTGGACGCGCCCGTGAGTACAAGCTTTACTTCCGGTACGCTCTGCAGGAACCTGAGCGCCCATTCCTCAGGCGACGCGTCAGGCCTTAGTTTCCTTAGTTTTTCAGCATACCTGTCATCAAGTTTCGCGAGCTTGCTGCCGCGCATCGGTTCCATTACCCATACCGGAATACCGTATTCCTTCAGCAGATCGACCTTCTCTTTCGCATGCTGGAATGACCAGTCGAAATAGTTCAGCTGGATCTGACAGAATTCAAGATCATCCGCGTACTTTTCAAGGAACGCTTTCAGCACAGGCATCTCGCCGTGACACGAAAACCCGAGGTGCTTTATCCTGCCTTTTCTCTTCTGCTCTGTCAGATATGAATACGTCCCGTACTTTTCATCGTCGAGATAGTGATCGATATTGATCTCGCAGACATTATGGAAAAGATAGAAATCGAAATAATCTACCCGGCATTTTTCAAGCTGTTTCTCGAATATTTCCTCAGTCTTCCCGAAGTTTTTTACATCGTAGCCCGGGAACTTCGTGGTCAGATAGAAACTGTCGCGCGGGTACTTTTCAAGCGCCTTCCCGACGACAAGTTCGGAATTCCCGCCGTGATATCCCCACGCCGTATCGAAATAGTTTACTCCGCCCTTCACAGCGGCATCTATCATTTTCTCAGCAGCCTTTTCATCGATCTTCGAATCGTCTCCGTCGATGACGGGCAGCCTCATAGTCCCCATCCCGAGAGCGGACAGTCTGATATCCTGAAATTCTTTGTAAATCATAATATTCCCCCCTCTTATTAAAAATATGTGTGCAGTATAATTATATCTGCAATTGATTCAGCGGGCAAGAAATCCGTCTATGGCTTCGGCGTCTCTGTACCCCTTATAGTACAATCGGAACTCGGCGTCACGGTCCTTCGAGAGCGTCTTTATCCCGCCGATATCATCAGGCGCCACTATAAGGGCCCTGCCCTGCCGTTCATAGTATTTACAGAGGTCGAGCTCGACGTTATACAGCAATGCCCTGCGGGCGAGTTTGCGGGCCGCCTGCGGATAGCGCAGCCTCAGCATTTTCGCGAACAGAGCGTCATCAGCCGGGTCTCTGTAAAAGTCTCTCGGTTTCGTAAGGATGACCACGACCTTATCGCATCCGTCCGCGAACGCGTGCTCCAGCGGGATCGCGTCCGAAAGCGCGCCGTCGAACAGAAGCTTCCCGCGGAACTTATACGGCCTGTTCGCTATCGGCATGCAGGACGAAGCCTTTATCATACCGTAATCATCCTTTTCGCAGTCTTTCTTGTGGTAATACACGGGTTTTCCCGTGAGAGCGTCTGTCGCCACAGAACACATATCCGTTTCCGAATCAATAAACGTTTCATAGTCCAGAGGATCCTCGCCGTCCGAATTCGTGAGCGCTCCGTAAATATATTCGAGGTTCACGAAATTGCCGGTCTTTAGCATATTGCGGAATCCCATATACTGTTTTCTGAACTGATACTCCACATAGAACCTGATATTGCGTCCTCTCTGGCGCGCGACGTACGTGACAAGGTTCCCCCCGCCTGCCGATACTCCGACGCAGTAGTCGAAAATTATGTGTCTGTCAAGGCAGTAGTCGAGCACGCCCGCGCCGTAAGCGCCCCGGACACCGCCGCCCATGTCGATTATTCCGATCATATATTTCAGTTATTCCCCCTGCCGGCCATTATACACCACAAGCGGCCCTGCCGCTAATATATTTAATAAAAGTGCCGCCCCGTAAGGAGCGGCGCGCGACATTTACATTATTCGCGGATTACTTTCTCTCGAAATTAAACGTAACGCCTGAATAATCCATTGTAGCATGGTCTTTGTCGTCCTTGTCGACTTTGAGCTCGAATGATTCGTCAGAATCAGGGTCCTTGACCTTGAATCCTTCATCCGTTTCTTCACAGTCAAGATCGCCCTTTTCGCCGCCTACATTGGCCTTGCATGTGCCGTCATCCTGGAGATCAAACGACATACCTCCGTCTACAACGGAATCCACGCTTATTTCCATGCCATATGCTTCGCCTGTGGTAGCTTCCCATTTCCCGAGATACGGACTGTCGGCATACTTCGCGCCGCAGGCAGCAAGGCAAAGCACACACAGCATGGCGCACATTGTCACAGCTAAAAATTTTCTCATCTGTTACCCTCCTAATCTTGCAACTTTCGGAATATTCGTACTACTAGCATATTTAGATTATACGGTAACGCATGTATATTGTCAAACTGACCGGCGACTGCCGATTTCTTCCTGTCACCCGTTCCAGGCGTTCTCTGCCGTGTTCATAAAGTCCTGCTTCTGCAGCCACTCTTTTTCCTCTTCCGTTTCCGGAATGTCTATACGTTCGATCTTAAAAATGACCGGACGCGTACCGTCATTGCAGCACGCGATCATAACGCGGTCGTCTTTCGTCCATCCGTGCATGATAGAGCCTCCCTGCAATGCGGTGTATACGTATCTGCTTATTGCGTCCCACGCCTCTGCGCAGAACTTCCCGTCGAGCATATGATAAAAATCATCCTGCTCGGGAGTGCGCTTAAGATGGAACGTATCGCCCGGCCTGAAGCACGGGCACGCGCCCGCCTTCGGATCCGCGAGATAATTCTTCTGATAATATTCAAATACTTTCGTTTCAAGCACGGTTATCTTGCATTCATGTCTCATTTTCATTTCCTCCGGTCTCTGGACCTGATAACTTCACTGGGTCGATGATAAGGCAATTCCGTCCCCGGCGCAAGCGGATACGGACGCTTCATCAGAAATACTTCACAATAGTAAAAAGTTTATCTAAAAAACATGTAAAGACCATTCAATGCGTGTGAAAAATTTTATATAATATATTCAATCAAACGGAGGTATAGAGATGGCATTCATGATAGTCATTATTATTATTGCGGTCATCATTATCTGGATGATCGCGTCTTATAACGGTTTTGTGAGAGGCCGCAACAATATCGAAGAGGCGTTCGCCACGATGGACGTTTATCTCAAAAAGCGGTACGACCTGATCCCGAATCTCGTGGAGACCGTAAAAGGATATATGAGCCACGAGCAGAAAACTCTTAAGGATATCGTTGAACTCAGGGACGCGGCGATGTCATCGGGCACCGTTTCCGAGCGTGCCCGGAACGAAAATGAGATCACGCGCGCGCTGGGCAGTCTGTTTGCCGTAGCCGAAAATTATCCGGACCTTAAGGCGAATCAGAATTTCATGGATCTCCAGGGTCAGCTCGCGAGAACCGAAGAAGATATCGCGAACGCGCGAAAATATTACAACGCCGTCGTGAAAAAGTTCAACAACCGCTGCGAGACATTCCCGGGCAGCATTATCGCCGGATTGTTCCATTTCGAACGCAGATCGATGTTTGAAGTTGAAAATGCGGCTGAACGTGAAAATGTAAAAGTAGATTTCGGAGCGTAAGGGGGCACAGATGTTACTCCAGGCATTAAAGAAAAACATACTTGTCATATCGATCATCGCGCTTGCCGCGGCATTGCTGCTCGCATGCGGATGCGGCACCGCCCGCGCCGCGGAGTACAACGACTCGCGGCCTTACGATTATATAACGAAACAGTTCGATCTCGATTTTAATGTGACAGAAAACCATGTAGTTCACGTTAAAGAGACGATCAAAGTCGATTTCATCCAGGAGCACCACGGCATCGAACGGTACATACCTTTTGGATATGACTACAGAGTCAGGAACATTAAGGCGGAAGGCGGTTCTGTCGAAACTTCCAGCGAAAAAAGGCATGTGAATGTGAGGATCGGAGACGAGGACAAACTCGTCTCAGGCGACCACACATATGTGATCACATACGACCTCGTTTACAGAGCCGACAATTTCGGGTCGTTCGATACGCTTTCACTCGACCTGTTCCCGACCGGCTGGGAAACCTCCGTACGCGAGTCTGATATCACACTGACTATGCCGAAATCTGTTGACCCTGAAAAATACAGCTTTTACGCCGGTTCATACGGCGGGACAGAAGGCCTTACAGAGAAGAATTACACTATAAGCAGCGACGGGCGGGACATATCGATGCACCTCACGAATATCCCCGCGTACAACGGCGTAACAGTCAGCGCGAACCTGCCGCAGGGTTACTGGGATGTGAAGAAATCACCGTTATTCCTGGTATGGCTCGTGATCGTGCTGGCCGTGATCGCGGCATCGCTGATACTCCTGCTCCGCCAGGGACGTAAACGCGACACAGTTTCCACTGTCGAATTCTATCCGCCCGAGGGCATGACGCCGGCTGAGGCGGGATATATCATAGACGGAACAGCGGACAGGAAGGACCTCACATCGATGATCCTTTACTACGCGTCGAAAGGATATCTCAGCATTTATGAATATAAAAAGCGGAAATATGAGCTAATTAAGGAGAGAGAGATCACGAAAGCTGATCATGAAAAGAACTTCGCGATTACGCTGTTCGAAGGTCTTTTCAAGGACGGATTTTCAGGTCAGGACGGGAAAGTCCACATGCGCGTAGAATATCTTGACGAAACATTCGCCGAAGCGTACGAAAGATCACTGCAAAGCCTGAACTCGTATTACGATAAGCACGCCGTATACACGAAAAAATCGAAAATGTCCCGTTACGCTGTAGAAGCAATGCAGTTTCTCATGTTCGTAGTGACAGGAGCTGTGATATACTTCGCTTCGGGCATTGCTGATAACGTATGGTCATACTCCATAACGACCGCTGTCATCGCTATTATCGGCACATGCCTCGTCGTCGGCGCTTTCGACCACAGGAACTCAATACCGCGCGGCAGGATGATCACGAGACTTGTTTTCGGATTTCTGCTGCTCGCAGTCGGCACGGCAGCGATGTGCTTCTACATGACGTCACAGTTTTCACTGACCGCTGTCGGTCCGTCAGGCTATGCCGCCACGTATCTGTTCTTCTCGATGGCAGCTGTCACGCTGACATGCTCCGTGATGATGCCGCGACTGACTGATAACGGACAGCAGCTTTACGGCAAAGTACTCGGTTACAGGAACTTTATACGCGACGCTGAATATGAACGCATGAAGACAATGAGCGATCAGGATCCCGAATATTTCTATAAGACCATGCCATACGCGGAGGTATTCGGGCTGTCCACGAGATTCGCGAAAAAATTTATTGATATACCGCTCAAGGATCCCGACTGGTTCTATTCGCCGTCCGGGACGACATTCTCCTACTCCGCTCTCTGGTACTGCGCCATGATGGATTCTGTCGGCGATTCTATCGCGAGTCATTCATCAATGCCTGATTCAGGAAGCGGAGGCGGCGGCGGATTCTCCGGCGGAGGCGGAGGCGGCGGCGGAGGCGGCGCCTGGTAGCCGCCGGTTCAGATATGTGTTGTGAGGTGATAATATGCGTCCGATAAGAGTGGCGGTCTGCGACGATCAGGAGGAAGACCGCGAAAAACTTAAAAATATTTTTGATGAAATCGAAATGCCGCCGACAGAAGCTGATTTCTTTGACAGCGGCGAGGCATTGCTGGAAGTTTTCAGCGAACACGAATACGACCTTGTCCTTATGGATATCTATATGAAAGGCATGACAGGTATCGAGACGGTCTCGAAGATACGGGAAGTCGACCCCGATGTCCCGGTCGCGTTCATAACGACGAGCACGGACTTCGCGCTTGAAAGCTACAGGCTTGACGCGCAGGGATATATCGAAAAGCCGTATGACGAAAAAAAGATCGTCCGCATGCTGGACATAGCAGCGAAGATGAGGACCGCCCTGCCCTCGCTCTCGATAAAGAAAGAAAACGAAACGATCAAACTGCCCCAGAGAGATATCCAGTACCTGGAGCAGCATCAGCACAAAGTGAAAATTATTCTGTGCGACGGCCGGGATGTTACGATCTACGGAAAGATCTCAGAACTGATGGAACAGCTAGAAGGCGAGCCTTTCTGCAACTGTCACAAAAGCTACTGCGTGAATCTCGCGTATGTAAGGTCCATCGATACCGGAATAAGGTGTTTTGTAATGAAAGACGGAGAAAATATCC
>JAZAUJ010000058.1:0-6658 GCA_036342375.1 Anaerovoracaceae bacterium
TCACCTCTAACAGGCTGGAAACGTTGAAAATCTTGTTCACCCTTCGCCGAAAAATCGGTCTTTGTAAAAAAATCCGTGCCGCCCAGGGGCCCTAGTCCAAAATTCGGGCCACCCGAGGACTCCGGTTCAAAATCCGTGCCGCCCGAGGGCTCCGGTTCAAAATCCGGGCCGCCCAGGGGCCCTAGTCCAAAGTCCGGTCCGCACAGGGGCTCCGGCCCGAAATCCGGACCGGCCAGGGGCTGGAGATCCCGGATCCGGGCAAAACCAGGGCCGGCATCTGCCGTGAATTTATGACCGGGCCGGCAGCAATGCGAGAAAAGATGAAAAGAACTGTCGCCTGACATGGGAAACGTGAGGGTGACAGTTCTTTTTCCATTATTCGAGTCGGCACCCGGCCGCGGATTCCGGTTTCGGCTCGATTTGCGCCTGTTTTTCGTTCTTGGGAATAAATGGTTTTACAAGAGTGCGTTTTTTCGAAACGTGTGAACAAGATTTTCAACGGTTGAGGCCCCTGAGCGGTCGCTCAGAGCAAAAAAATGCGAGTTAATCACCTCTAACAGGCCGGAAACGTTGAAAATCTTGTTCACCCTTCGCCGAAAAATTGGTCTTTGTAAAAAATCCTGACCGGACAGGACCTCCGGCCCGAAACCCGCACTGCCCCGGCGCTGGAGATCCCGGCTCCGGGCGAAACCAGGGCCGGCATCTGCCGCGAATTCATGCACGGACCGGCATCTGCCGCGGATTCATGAACGGGCCGGCATCTGCCGCGAATTCATGAACGGGCCGGCATCTGCCGCGGATTCATGAACGGGCCGGCATCTGCCGCGAATTCATGCACGGGCCGGCATCTGCCGCGAATTCATGAACGGGCCGGCATCTGCCGCGAATTCATGACCGGGCCGGCTGCCGCCGCTTCGGCCATTGCAATTCCCGCCTGCCGGCATTATGATCGTATTATGTATGATGCAGCGAAGAGCTAAAAAGGAGCGCGATCATGGATACATCGAAATTTGAAAACGTGAGGAACGAGCAGTTCCCGGCGGCGCTGAGATGCGCTTATCTCGACACTGCAACGACGGGCATCATTCCCAAAGTATCCCGCGACGCGGCGGTCGCTTATCTTGACAGCCGCTGTGAGTACGGGATGGATATCGAGGGCTATCTTGCGCAGTGGGACCACGCCGACGCGATGAGGCCGCTCGCCGCCGAAGTCATCAATGCCGATGCCGATGAGATATTTTTCGGCGACACCGGTTCCGGCATGGTGAATGTCTTCTCGGAAGGCATCCCGCTCGGAGAGAACGCGAATGTCGTGACGAGCGGGCTCTCATTCCCGTCGACGGTCTACACGTGGTTCAATCGCGTCGGCGAGGACCATGTCAGGATCGTGGAGCCGGAGAACGGAGCAGTCACATGCGAAAGGCTCTTCGAGCAGGTGGATGAAAATACCGAAGTCATATCGCTCTGCCTTGTCGAGAATACATCGGGATGGCGTCACGACCTGGGCAGGATCAGCAGTTTCTGCCGCGAACGCGGGATATATCTCGTCATTGACGCGACGCAGTGCGCCGGGGCGATGCGCATTGATGTGAAAGAGACGCCCGTCGATTTCATGTTCATTACGACTTATAAATGGTCGCTCGGGCTGTTCGGCATCTCATACGCATATGTCTCGCGGGATGTCCTGGACGACATCAGGCCGGTCGCGGTCGGCTGGACCGGGAATAAGGACAAGCACAACCACAGCAGATATCTGCTCGACTTCCTTGACGGCGCGCGGCGTTTTGAGCTGGGCGGGCTGAACTGGGCCGGGCTCACGGAGCTCGAGCAGTCCATGAAGCTCTACCTCAGCCTCGGGAAAGAGGATGTCGAAAACTACATACTCGGGCTCACGGAATATCTTTACGAGAAAGTGGACGGCCTGCGCGATATAGAAGTCGTCGGACCGTTCCCGGAAAAGAACAGGTCGGGCATCGTGTTCCTCAGACTGCCGGAAGGTTCCGGCATTGATGAGAAAGCGCTGCGCCGGAAGGGCGTCAGCGTGCATACGCCGTATGAGACGCAGATGAGAGTATCAATGCATTATTACAATAACCGCGCCGATATCGACAGGCTGACAGACGCGCTGAGAGAATATGAAAAATGATCCGCATGTAAGGGCGGCGGTCCGCGCTGCGCGTGTCACTGCCGCCCGTAATATATCAGCATGCTGAGTTCCGCGCGTTTCTTTCCTGAGTTGCGGTAAGTGTGCGGGATGTCAGACGCGAATTTTATCGAGTCGCCTTCGGACAGCGTTACCTTATTTTCGCCGGCTGTCAGTTCTACTTCGCCGGCGAATACCGTGAAGTATTCATATGATCCTGCCAGGTGCGGCTGTGCTTCGAGCTCCCCTCCGGGCTCTATTATAATGCGGTATGTCTCGAACAGAGTCCTGTCATTGAAGCGGAATACGGGGTAATTCAGGTATTTTCCGCCGTCTTCCTGCAGAGGCTCTATATCCTCCGCGCGGATGATGCTGACCTCCTCATCCTGCCTTTCTACCAGGGAAGTGAACGATACTTTATATCCCGAGGCGATCTTCCAGAGGACGGAGACGGTGGGGTTCACGTCTCCTTTTTCGATCTGCGCGAGCATGCTCCTTGAAACGCCCGTGAGCCCGGCGGCGGCGTCCAGAGTCAGTTTTCTCTGCTCGCGGATCGATTTGATATTTGCTCCTACGATGTTCGTGACATCCATGAAATATTCTCCTTTACAGTATTGACAATATATCGGACTACAAATATAATATAAAAGAAATCTGATATATCGGACTAATTTCCTTTATGCTAACATCGAAACGGAAGTGTGTCAATTTCCCGCCGCGCGGGAGAAGGAAAGGAGCAGGCCATGACAGTAAGAGCATATTACGATGATCTTTATCAGACATCATTTGACGCAGAGATAATCTCACAGGAAGAGCATGACGGGAAAATCGCGGCAATGCTCGACAGGACGCTGTTTTACCCCGGGGGCGGCGGTCAGCCCTGCGACCTCGGGACGCTCGGCGGGCTCGAAGTCGAAAGCGTGTATGAAGAAGACGGGAACATTTACCATGTGATACCGGGGAAGCTCCCGGAGGGGACCGTGCGCGGCGAAATAGACTGGGACAGGCGCTTCGAACTGATGCAGCAGCATCTCGGGCAGCATATACTGTCCGCCGTCTTTGTCCGCGATCATTCGCTCGATACCGCCGGGCTGAGGATGGACAGGGACAGCCTGTATATAGACCTCAGCGGTTTTGTCGACGAAGAAGAAGCGGCTGCCGCCGAAGCCGCGGCGAATGAAGTGATATATCAGAATGTCCCGGTCGAGGTGCTTTACCCGACGATGGAGGAGATAAAGCGCAATTCGAAGAGGCCGATCCCCGAAACGTCGGAAGAGATCAGGATCGTCAGGATCGGCGACCTCGATTATATCCCGTGCTGCGGCCTGCAGAACAGATCGACAGGCGAGGTCGGCATCGTAAAATTACTGAGCGTCGGGAAGCATAAACACGGTTCGAGGATCCATTTCCTGTGCGGCCGGCCCGCATTCAGACATATATGTGAAGTGTGCAGCAGCTTTGCCGGCGTGCAGAGCATGCTCGACTGCTCTGAAAGCGACGTCCTGCAGCGCGTCGGGAAACTGCATGAAGATCTTGACGAAGCGAAGAAAGAAAATAAATCAATGCTGAAGCGCATTGCCGCGGCTGAAGCGGGCAGCCTCATTTCGGAAGCGCCGGTGAAATCGGGCGTCGCGGTCGTATCGCATGTGCTTGAGGACACTACGAAGAAAGGAATGAAGATGCTGTACGAGCAGCTGACGAAGGAAAAGGGCGTCGCGGCGGTCTTAGGAGGCGTGACGCCGGACGGCGCGATGCTGGTGTTCGGATGCAGGAAAGGCGAAAAGCGCGTCGACGTGAGAGAGGCGTTCAATGCCGCTCTCCCGATGATCGAGGGGAAGGGCGGCGGAGGTCCTTCGTACGCTCAGGGATTCGGACAGAATACCGGCGGGCTTCGCGCCGCGGTGGAGAAAGCGGCGGAGATAATAACGAACAGCCTTTAATGACTTTGGCGGGCAGAGCATTTCGCTCTGCCCGTTTCGCTATTCTTCAAACAGTCTGCGGAAGAATCTTCTGTCTTCGGTCCTGCACGCCAGATAGAATGTGATCCTCGCGGCGTCGTCTCGGAACGGGATGCTCTTCCGGCCGAGGCGCCTTGCCGGCATCGTTTCGTTCGTGATGCTCGACGAGAACGACGGCAGATCCGAACTGCTCACGATCTCGCTCACGGCGTCCATGCTTTCCTGCTTGAAAAATGACGCGCGCGGCATTTCGCGCCGGACGACATCTTCCCAGATGCCGACATCCGAGTACATTATGAAATTCTGTCCGTCCATCTCGCTGAAACTAATATCCCGGTATGACGCGGCCGGGTGCATGAGCCCGACCGAAAGATAGAGCCGCTCCGACATATATTTCGCACAGAAAATACCGGGGTCGCTTTGCATTGATGAGAGAACGCCGACGCGGTATTTCCCTTCGAGCAGTCCCTGCAGGACATCGTCCTCCGGCGCGACCTCCGATGAAACAGTAAGGTCGGAATAAAGGCCTGTCAGCAGCGGCAGGAGTTTCATCAGCGGGCCGGGTGCGCAGCTCCCGACGGCGATCGTATTGCGGCCCCGCTCAAAAGCCCGCAGGCGCCTTATCATCGATTCCTCGTCATCCAGTATCCGCTTCGCGTATTCCGCCGCGAGCCGGCCGGTCTCATTGAGATCGAGCCTGTTCTTGCTCCTTACGAACAGCGTGACGCCGAGCTCGTCCTCGAGCCGCTTCATGGAGCGCGATACTGATGGCTGCGAGAGATGGAGCTCTTCCGCGGCCGCGGAAAGCGTGCCACATCTCGCGAAAGCATCCAGCTGCTCAAGCAATGCGATGTCTATCATATTTCTTCCTCCTCCGTATCCTACAGTATACACTACGCGCATACTGATATGCAATATCGGAACTGTACTGCGGCATTCGCGCGGGCATATAATCTAATCAGAAAAAAGGCCGCGGCGGCTGCGGCCGCCGGATATCACATAAAACGGAGGTAATGATTATGAAGACTGTAAAACTCAATAACGGAACTGAAATACCGGCAATGGGGATAGGCACATTCATGATGGAGCCGGACGACGCTGAGGCGGCCGTGCTCGCGGCGATGCAGAGCGGCTATGACATGGTTGACACGGCGAACGCGTATATGAACGAGAAGGCCGTCGGACGCGGGATAAAGCGTTCGGGGAGGAAAAGAGAAGACATCTACATCTCGACGAAACTATGGCCGAGCATCTACGCGGACGCGGAAAACGCGATCGACGATACGCTGAGAAGGCTCGGCACGGATTATATAGACCTTCTGTTCCTTCATCAGCCGGTCGGCGATTTCGAAGGCGCGTACAGGGCGATGGAAAAAGCCGTGCAGTCAGGAAAGGTAAGGTCGCTCGGACTTTCGAACTTCCCGGAGGACGAACTGAAAAATAGTCGTGGAAGGATGCAGCGTGAAGCCCGCGATAATACAGGCGGAAACGCATCCGTACTTCCCGGAGACAGAACTTAGGAAATACCTCGACACGTTCGGAGCGAAGATCATGGCGTGGTACCCGCTCGGGCACGGCGACAAAAACCTCGTGAATGAGCCTGTGTTCACGGAGCTCGCTGAAAAATACGGCAAGAGCAATGCCCAGATCATCCTGAGATGGCATGTGCAGATGGACACGATCGCGATACCGGGGTCGACGAATCCGGAGCACATCAGGTCTAACGCGGATATATTCGACTTCGAACTTACGGCAGACGAGATGGAGAGGATCGCGGGCGTTGACAAAAACACGAGATATTACACGGCGACCCGCGAGGCGCTCGAAGGATATCTCAGCTTCGCGCCTGACTTCGACGCTCAGAAATAAGGAGGAAGAAAATGAAGAACGTGCTTATTCTCTCGGGAAGCCCGCGGGAGAGATACAGAAATATTTCGGAGGTGTAATATGAAAGGCAATCTTGGATTCGGATGCATGAGGCTGCCGGTCATCGGCGGCAGCGCGGAAAATATCGATATCGAGGAGTTCGGGAAAATGGTGGATGAGTTTATCGACGCAGGATTCACGTACTTTGACACGAGTTATGTCTATCATAACGGGAAGAGCGAGGAAGCGGTCAGGGAAGCCGTGGTGAAGAGGCATCCGCGCGATTCATTCACAGTCGCGACGAAGTTCCCGACATTCGCGCTCGAGAGCGAGGATCAGGCGGAGAAGATATTTGCTCAGCAGCTTGAGAACCTCGGTGTCGATCATGTGGACTATTACCTGCTCCATACGCTGAACAGGAAGCTGTATAACGGGACTGACGGAAAGGGCGGCGTCGTGAAGACGTGCCATCTGTTCGAGCACGCGGCGAAATGGAAAGAAGAAGGAAAGATAAAGCATCTGGGATTTTCGTTCCACGATACTCCTGAGATGCTCGACGAGATACTGACGGATCATCCGGAGGTCGAGTTCGTTCAGATCATCATCAACTATTTCGACTGGGACAGCTATTTCGTGCAGTCGGGGAAATGCTATGATGTGATCAGAAAGCACGGCAAGAAGGTCGTTATCA
>JAZAUJ010000059.1:0-6589 GCA_036342375.1 Anaerovoracaceae bacterium
AGCGTCCATGATGACATACGCCGTTTCTTCCTTTCCGAGCTTATTGCTGTAATCGGAAGCCGCCATGAAATCCTTATACTGCTTTTCGATGAGTTTGTCGTTTTCCGACTGCTCCGCCCTGACCTTCGGGACGCTTGCCGTTCCGGCGCCGAACACGAGGACGACGGCCAGCACGACGGCCAGCGCCGACGAACCGATCATTGTCAGCTTTCTGTGTTTACCCTTCTTCATATCATATACCTCCCTGATATACTTACTGCTGCGCCTCCGCAGCCGCTATTCTGTCTTTTTTTCTGAGCCCTCTCGTCGTCCTGCAGATGAACCCGTCGAATGCCATCAATGCCGAAGGCAGGACGAATATTACTGTGAGCATACTTATGATCGCTCCCCGCGCCATCATGTTGCACAGCGTGCTGATGATGCCGACATTCGAGTAGAGCCCGACGCCGAATGTCGCCGCGAAGAAGCTGAGCGCGCTTACGATTATCGAAGGCGAGCACGTCGCGGACGCTATCTCGACAGCCTCGCGCTTCGCCCTGCCGTACGACCGTTCCGTTTTGTAGCGCGTCGACATCAGTATCGCGTAGTCGACCGTCGACCCGAGCTGTATCGTAGAGATGAGCACAGGTACGAGGAACGGCACTTCCAGGCCGGAGAACCCCGATATGCCCATGTTCAGGTATATCGCGAATTCTATCGCCAGCACCAGTATTATCGGCAGCGACGCCGACTGCAGCACGAAGAATATGATCAGGAACACCGCCAGAATAGAGACGAAACTTACCATCTTGAAATCTTCAGCGGTTATATTTATCAGATCCTTCGTCGCCGGCCCTTCGCCAATGACTTTCGCCGACTTGTCGTATTTCGCTACGACATCCTTTATCTCATCTATCTGTTTATTGCATTTTTCCGTCGAGACGTTGTATGACGAATTCACGAGTATGAGCTGATGGCCGTTCGCTATCAGCGAGTCCTGAAGTTTTTTCGGGACCATCTCGCGCGGGACCGAAGCTCCCGCGACGGAATCGATGCCGAGCACGGTCTTTGTTCCCTTTATATCCTGGATCTCGTGCAGCATCTTTTCTCCCTCTTCGTCGGGGATGTCGGCATCGGCTATTATCATATGCGTCGTCGCGATGTCGAAGTCTTCCTTCTGTTTGTTCTGCGCCGTGTAGAACTGCGTGTATTTTGCGGGCAGGTCGTCCGCGTTCGACGCGACCATCTTCGTGAAATCATATGTGATATTCAGATTGTTGTAGCCTATGACCGCCGGTATGAGCAGCAGGGCGAATATCGCGAGATATATCCCGTATTTCGTCGTGAGGCGGACTGAGAGCCTCGACATATCCGGTATGATCGATTTGTGCCGCGTCCGGACGAGCGTGTTGCTGAACAGCAGCAGGAGCGCCGGCAGTATCGTCACGCTGGAGATCACGCCGAGCAGTACGCCTTTCGCCATTACGATACCGAGGTCAATGCCCATCGTGTATGACATGAAGCACATGGACAGGAAACCGGCTATCGTCGTGAGCGAGCTTCCTGATACCGAAGTCAGCGTCGCATTGACGGCGCACGCCATCGCTTCGTGCCGCTCGAACCCGCGGTCTATATGTTCAATATAGCTGTGCCACAGGAATATCGAATAGTCCATCGTTACGGCGAGCTGGAGCACGGCGGCGATCGCTTTTGTGATATACGATATCTCGCCGAATATGATATTGCTGCCGAGGTTGTATATGATCGCGAGCCCGATGCTTATAAGGAAGAGTATCGGAGCGAAGAGCGAATCGAGCATCGCCATCATGGCTATCAGCGAGAGCACGACGGCTATCGCCACATATTTCGCTTCCTCAGCCTCGCACAGGTTTTTGAGGTCGACTACCATTGAGCTCATGCCCGCGAGGTAGCAGTCTTTCGTGCATATCTTTCTTATTTCGCCCACAGCGTTTATCGTCGGGGCCGCCGACGTGGAATCGTCGAAGAATATGACGATCATCGAGGCGTCCTGGTTCTTCAGATTGTCCCGTATGACTTTCGGGTACATCGCCGTCGGTACGTTCGGGTCTATCACGGAAGCGAGATCTACGACAGAATCGACGTGATCGACATCCTCGATCTGCGATGTCAGCTTTCTCATTTCGCCTGTCGTCATGTTTTCCGTGACGAGTATGGAAAACGCCCCCTTGCCGAAATCGTCAAGGAGCAGATCCTGCCCTTTGACAGTCTCCATGCTGTCCGGCAGGTAATAGAGCATATCGTAATTTATCTTTGTATTCTGATATCCGATTATGGATGGAATGAGCAGAAGGACTGCTATTACGAGTATCACATATCTCGATTTTACTACCGCTCTTCCGAACCCTCCGCTGCGATCGCGCTCGAGCTTCGGGCCGTTATCGATGCTGCGGCCTGATTTCATACTATATTCTCCTTATCTCTCTAATAGAACAATTTATGACCGTTGGTCACCAGTAGCATACTAACACAATAATGACCGTTGGTCAATAAATAATCGATTTTTTTCGAAGAAATAATATTCTGAGAATTTAAAACGGCTGAATTTGAACATTTTTTAATTGCAATGCACTTTGAAATATTGCTTGACTACAGGTCACTTTAATGCTAATATTAGCATTAAAACTTTGGGACTACTTGGTCAGTTTTCGGGATGTGTGACATTATGAGCGATATGGAATCTAAAAAACAGAAAAAGAGGAACGCATTGCTTGACAGCGCGTATGAACTCTTTACCACGATAGGGTACAAGCATACGACTATTTCGAAGATCGTCAGACTTGCCGGAGTGGGGAAGGGTACGTTTTACCTGTATTTTAAGGATAAGGATGATATCCGGAGCGCCCTCATCATAAGGCAGTCCCGGGTCATACTGAACGAGGCGGTGAATACTCTGAAGAGGGAGCTCGACGTCGGCGAGAAATCGTTTGCCGATAAGATCGTCTATATCACGGATTATATCGTCGACTACATGTCGCATGACATTGCCCAGCTGCAGTTCTTATCCAAATATCTGAGCCGCGGGCTTTTCCCGACCGGGGGCGAGGCTAATTCCAAGACTCAGGAAGAAGCGCAGATATTCCGCGAATATATCGAGAGCGAGCTTGAGTACAGCGGCATCATGCTGAAAGACCCGAGAACAGTGATGTTCACGATCATAGAACTTGTCAGTTCCACATGCTATAACGTGATATTGAACGGCGAGCCGGTGACACTCGGCGAATATAAGCCGTATCTGTACAGATGCGTCAGGCTTCTTGTGAATGACGCGATAGAAAACGGCTGAGAGCAGCCGTGACGGGAATAGGGATATGAAATGGGAGCGAAAATACGGCTGTATCGCCGCATATCCGCTCCCGTTTCATTTATCACGCCCATGTTTTTATTTATCCATCATTTTCACACATTCTGAGCACAGCCCTGTGAATGTCACAGAGCAGTTTTCGATTTTCCCGCCTGATTCTTTTTCCGCATCGGGGATGAGGGCGCTGCATCCTCCGTCGCAGATGTCCAGGACGTTTCCGCACATGCGGCAAATGAAGTGACAGTGATCTGAAGTATTTCCGTCATGGCGCGCGGCATGACTGCCTGTTTCGATCGAGACGATCTCGCCCGCGTTTTTCATTTCGGTAAGATTTCTGTATACTGTCCCTATGCTTATGTGCGGATACTCTTCCCTGACCGCTTCATATATCTCTGAAGCTGTGGGATGGCGGTTTTCCTTCTTCAGCTCTTTCCGGATCGCTTCACGCTGCCTGCTGTAACGCTCGGACATTTATCCCACCTTCTTTTCTGCGGTTCTCCTTTGTCAGTAATTCACCTTCCGGCGCTCGAAATACGACTGCGGATGAGAACATGCAGGGCATTTCACCGGCGCTTCCTTTCCCTTGTAGATATATCCGCAGTTCCTGCAGACCCATACAGTCTCCTCGCCGTCGCGGAATACGATGTCATTCTCTATATTGCTGAGAAGTTTGAGATAACGCTCTTCATGAGCCTTCTCGATCTCCGCGATGAGGCGCATAGTCGCGGCAATGCTGTCGAATCCTTCTTCATCCGCTTCGTCGGCCATCGTGCTGTACATTTCTGTCCATTCGAAATGCTCGCCTGAAGCCGCGTCTTTCAGATTCTCTGTTGTAACGGGCACAGCTCCGTCATGCAGCAGCTTGAACCAGATCTTCGCATGTTCACGCTCATTGTCCGCTGTCTCGCGGAAATAAGCCACTATCTGTTCGTATCCTTCCTTCGCGGCCTTGCTCGCGTAGTAAGAATATTTCGCTGCCGCCTGGCTTTCGCCGGCGAACGCCGCCTGCAGATTCGCTTCAGTCCTGCTTCCTTTGAATTCCATATTCGCAACCTCCTTCTCCCAGTCTGTGGTGCCTTTCCGGCATCATAAATGACATTCACAGTAATGATAATCATTACTGTTTATTCAATACACCGTTTCACGAAATATAAACGCCTTAAATTTAAAAATATTATCAGAAATTTATAAAGATTTATCGCGCTTAATGGAATATAATAGAAACATCATGAAAAAGATCCATTACGCGTGGGCGATATGCGCTCTCGGTACATTGATAATGATATGCAATTACGGATTACTGGAGAACGTGTTCCCGTACATCCTTCCTTATCTGAAGGAAAGGGGATTTTCGGGCACGCAGTGTTCGTCTCTGCTTACGATACGCTGTCTGCTGACTGTCATAGGCATGTTCAGCTTCACGAGATATCACAGGATATTCGGCGCGAGGAAAGGGCTCACGCTCGCCGGCGCCGTGCTCGCTCTCACATTCGCCCTCTATACGGTGAAAGTGAGTTATCCGCTCTATTTAGCCGCCGCGGCAGTCGGCGGGCTCGCGTTCGGCGTGGGTACAATGGTCCCCGTAACGATCCTCATAGACAACTGGTTTGATAAGAACAGCGGCGCGGCGCTCGGGATATGCGCGTCGGGCATCGGCATCGCTGTTGTGGTTTTCCCTCCGCTGCTGTCGCTCAGCATCGATGCTTTCGGGCTCGATGCCGCGTTCTGGATCCAGTGCGGCGTGACGGCGGTCACGGCGGCGCTGTCGTGGATCATCGTCCGTGAAAAACCGTCCGAAAAAGGCCTTCGGCCGTACGGCGCGGAAGAACGGGATGACGTTCCGGAAACGGGAAATAAAGAAAATGAACAGGAAATATCCGCCGTTCCGGCCGTGAAACACGCACGGGGCGCTTCGCTGATGTTTGCCGCCTGTCTTCTCATAGGCGGCGTCGGGACTTCCGGGCCAGGGCACTATTCAGTGCTGTTCGCGAGCGAGGGCATACCGATGGGAGCGATCGCGGCCGGCCTTTCGGTGACCGGTATCACGCTCACGCTCGGCAAGCTCGTCTACGGCGCCGCGGCGGACAGGATGGGCACGGTGCGGTCGACGCAGATATTTCTCGTGATACTGATGGCCGGACTCCTGAACTGCTGTATCGCGGGGGGAAGGGCGGCGTTTATGTACGCCGGGCTCGCGCTCTGCGGTTTCGGGTTCCCTCCGGGCTCTGTCGGCATCTCGCTCTGGGGGCTTGACTTTTCAGAAGGGGCTTCTCCCGAAGTGCTTGTCGGCAGGTTCCAGATGGGATTCAACATAGGCGGCATGATATTCACGCTCATACCGGGAGTCCTTTATGATATGTTCGGCAATTACGTTATATCGTTCGCCCTGTTCTTGGCAGCGATAATCGCCGTGTTCGTTCTCACGACCGCCGCGTACAGGATAAAAGACAGAGCGGCGGCGAAGTAGCGGTGCGCCTTTATATCGCGTCCTCGTATTTTGTGCTCCAGTGAGTATCGACAAGGTACTGGACGACCTTGTCCGCATCTTTTTCTTTCAGAAGCCTCAGTATCTCGCGGTGTTCGTCATTCATGAAGCCGCATATTCTGAACAGTTTGTCCTCATCCTCAGAATAATATGTATAGTGCGGCACAGAGTTCTTGATATTGTCGAGCTCGCGCTTGAGAGGTCTGTTTCCGCTGCGCTCGATATAGACATTATGGAACGCTTCCTGCTGAGCCTGATAATTCTTGAAATTCCTGTATTTTATAGATATGTCCATAAGATCGATGAGCTCCGACATTTTAAGATAGTCCTCTTCCGTCAGTTTGTCCGTCGCGAGCCTCGCGGCGAGCCCGTCCAGGACGGCGAGCACTTCGTAGATATCGTTCTTTTCCTTTTCGCCCATCGGATTTACGCGGTAGCCTCTGTTCGGGACTTTTTCGAGCACGCCGTGAGCGCGCAGAGACAGCAATGCCTCTCTGACAGGCGTTCGGGAGATCCCGGTCTCTTCACAGATAGAATTTTCCGTGATTATCGTGTTTTCCTTGATTTTGCCCGACCGGATATTTTCCATGATTTCGGCAAATACTTTTTCCCTGAGTGAATTTTCTGCCATTTCAGATCCCCCGTTCCCGTAAAATTTATAATAATACTTTAGAATAATATCACATATATGAATTGAATTCAAGTGTCCGCGGTTTGCCGCACTTATACACGTATACGCAAATACATAAAAATATCAAAAAATTTATTCTGCAATGGAATAA
>JAZAUJ010000060.1:0-6550 GCA_036342375.1 Anaerovoracaceae bacterium
TGAAGGAACAGGTCGAGGAGGCCATGAAGTGGCTGAAGGAAAACGACGAAGCCACGATAAAGTTCTATAAAGACCAGGCGTTCCTGGTGGAAGCCCCGAATTTCGTGGATCTTGTCGTCACGGATACGGAGCCTGGCGTAAAGGGCGACACGGCGACGAATGTGACGAAGACCGCGGTCGTCGAGACGGGCACCGAAGTGCAGGTACCGATATTCATAGAAGAAGGCGAACGCATACAGATAGATACCAGGTCAGGCGAATACCTCGGCAGGTCAAAATAAGATAGAGCGGATATCCGGGACGCACTGAAAAATGCGTCCCGTTGTTTTACTGAAGGAATAACGATATGAAGAACACCGCGGGCAGCGCAGATACGGGGAAAAAAGAAAGAAAGGGACACAGGAGAGCGGCATTGATACTCATCATAGTTCTCGCTGTGCTCTGCGCAGGATTCGGCGCGTTCAAGGCGGCCGGCCGCCCCGTCGATCAGTCATCGGAGAAAACGGAAATATTCGAAGTGACTTCGGGCGAAGGAGCGTCGGCCATAGGGGACGCCCTTGAAAAAGCGGGATACATAAGAAGCGGCAGGATATTCACGCTGCAGGCGAAGCTGTCCGGGCACGCGTCAGATATAAAAGCGGGGCAGTACGCCGTATCGAAGTCGATGAGCACGGCGCGCATCGTGGATATGATGGTGAGCGGCGATACGGCCGGGCACGTATTCACCGTGACGGAAGGCATGAGCATGTATAAGATCGCATCAATGCTGGACAAACAGGGTATCTGCACGGAAAAGGAATTCTGGGACGCGGCCGGGAAAGATCACAGCGGCTACCGTTTCTCAAAATACATACCGGAAAAGAACTCGATATATAAACTGGAGGGATTTCTTTATCCCGATACATACGAAGTCCCCCTGGACGCTTCAGCCGAGGACGTGATAAATGTCATGCTGAAGAATTTCGACAGGCATGTGCCTGAAAAGTACTATAAAAAAGCGTCGAAGGAAGGCATGACTGTGACGGAGCTCGTCACAAAGGCGTCCATAGTACAGCGCGAGGCGGCGAAAACGAAGGACATGCCGAAGGTCGCGAGCGTCATAAACAACAGACTCGATAAAAACATGTATCTGCAGATGGACTCCATACTTTCGTATATAAAGCAGGAAGACAAGGTCATAGCGTCGTACAGCGATACGCAGATAGAGTCCGCGTACAATCCGTATAAGAATAAGGGCCTGCCGCCGGGTCCCATATGCTCGCCCGGCATCGACGCGATAGACGCCGCGCTCGATCCGGCCGATACGGACTATCTGTTTTTCGTGGACAGCGCGAAACTCGACGGGACGCTCTCATTCTCGACGAACGAGAAGGATTTCATGAAGGACAAGGCCGCGTTCGAAAAGGCGTACAGAAAATCACAGAAAGAAAAGAGCAAAAAAAATAATGACTGAAGGAACTGATGTAAAAGAATATATAAACAGCTTTTACCGCCCGATCAGCCCGGAGATGGAAAAGTTCAGGGCTGAAAGCGAGGAAAGCGGGATACCGGTGATATTGAGGGAGACGGAGATGGTGCTCGGCACCCTGCTCTCGCTCATGCGGCCTCACGCGATACTCGAGATAGGGACGGCGGCGGGATATTCCGCCTGCTTCATGTCGCTCGCGCTCGAGGGCGACGCGCGGATAACGACGATAGAGCAGGACTACGCGCGCTTCATGGAAGCGAACGACAACGTTTCGCGCGAGGGATGCGCTGACAGCGTGCATCTCATCTGCGACGACGCCGTGCACGCCATGAAGCAGCTGAAAGACAGCCACAGGATGTTCGACTTTGTGTTCATAGACGCGTCGAAGAGCCATTACCGCGAATTCTGGGACGAAGCAATGCCGCTGATCCATCACGGGAGCGTCATCGTCTGCGACAATGTCCTGATGCGCGGCACGACGACTGTCCCGGCAGAGCAGGCCCCGCACAAGCACAGGACGAATATCAGGAACATGAGGGAATTCCTCGAATACATAACGTCATCCGGCGATTTCAAAACGACAGTCATATGCGCCGGCGACGGGATGAGCATAAGCAGTTTCAGGTAGGTACGGATGGATAGAGTAGAACTTCTTGCTCCGGCGGGAGATCTTGAAAAACTGAAAGCGGCCGTGGATTACGGAGCTGACGCCGTATATTTCGGAGGCAGCATGTTCAGCCTCCGCGCCGGCGCCGGCAACTTTTCCGAGGAAGATATGAGAAGAGGCGTATCATACGCTCACGAACGCGGCGTGAAATGCCACCTCACGCTGAATATATTCCCGCACAACGAGGATATAGTTCCGATAGAGGACTATCTGGACAGGATAAAAGATATCGGCATCGATGCGTTCATAGTCTCGGACCCCGGGACGGTGCTGACTGTGATGGAAAAAGTACCGGAAGCGGAAGTGCATCTTTCAACGCAGGCGAATATGACGAACGCGAAGACAGCTCAGTTCTGGAAGGATATCGGCGTAAAGCGCATCGTGCTCGCGCGTGAACTGACGCTCGGCGAGATCGCGGAGATAAACAGGAGCGTCGATATAGATACGGAATGCTTCGTGCACGGCGCTATGTGCATCTCGTATTCGGGAAGATGCCTGCTTTCGAATTTCATGACAGAGCGCGACGCTAACAGAGGCATGTGCGCCCATCCGTGCAGATGGAAATACCGCCTTGAAGAGGAAAAGCGGCCCGGACAGTATTACCCGATAGAGGAAGATGACCGCGGGACGTATATTATGAACTCCGGCGACCTGTGCATGATAGAGCATATGGCCGACGTCATCGGTTCCGGCGTTTCATCAGTAAAGATAGAGGGGCGGATGAAGAGCATGTTCTATGTCGCGACAGTGACGCAGGCGTACAGGCGCGCCATAGACGCGTATTACGAAGATCCGGAAGGATATGCCGTCGACCCCTCGTGGCTCGGCGAAGTGAAAAAAGTGAGCCACAGAGAATTCACGACGGGATTTTACTATGACAGACCGACGAACAAAGATCAGAACTACAGGACGAGCGAGTACACGCGCGATTATTCATTCGTCGGGAAAGTGCTGTCATACGACAGCGATTCGGGCATTGCCGAGGTAGAACAGCGTAACAAAATGCTCGAAGGAGACGAAGTGGAAATATTCGGGCCCGGCGCCCCGTTCTTCACGCAGAAGATAACGGGCATGCGCAATGAAGAGGGCGAACTCATAGACGCGGCGCCGCATCCGCAGCAGCGCGTCACGATGAAGACGGACCGCCCCGTGGCGCCCGGTTACATAATCAGAAAAAAGAAGGGAGAAAAGAATGGATGCGAATCCTGACCCCGGGACGTTCCCGGCGCTTACCGTAATAATATTTTTCCTGACAGTCCTTATCAATGCGCTTCTGACAGCGGCCGATAAGTCCATAGAATGCGTGAACAGAAACGACATCAGAGAGAAGGCGGCGGACGGAGACAAGAAGGCCGGACGACTCGTCCGCATATTCGAAAATCAGGAACGGTTCGACTCGGCCGTGACTGTCGCGACAGTATTCATGATGTTCCTCGCGTCCGCCGTCGTGATACAGACGCCGGCGTTCTCGATGCGAGGGCTGTTCCGCGGCATGGAATACGGTTATCTGATAGCGGACGTACTTCTCGCTATTATAGCGTCATGCGTGTATCTTGTGCTCGGGATGATATATCCGAGACAGATAGCGCTGAAGCACCCTGAGGGCGTCGCTCTCAAAATGTCAGGCGTGGCCGTGTTCTTCAAGGGGCTCTGCAGGCCGTTCGCCGCTGTGGCGCGCGGGCTGGCGCTCATACTCCTTAAGATAACGCGGCAGGGCGGGCTCGTTCCGGATGAAAAATTCTCGGAGGAAGAAGTCATGTCGATGCTCGAAGTCGGGCGCGAGCAGGGCGATATCGATGAAGAGGGCACGAAGATGATAAACAGCATCTTCGAGTTCGACGATAAACTGGCGTATGAGATAATGACGCCCCGCACGGACGTGTTCGCGATAGACATAGAGGACGATCCCGAGGACTATATGGAGCAGATGATGACGATGAGATATTCCAGGATCCCTGTATACCGCGGGGACATGGACATGATCATCGGCATACTGAACATAAAGGACTATCTCTACCACGCGTATAAAGAAGGATTCGAGAACGTGAAGATAGAGGAATTCCTGCGCGACGCCGTCTTCGTCCCTGAGACGAAAAACATTGATTCGCTGTTTCGCGAGATGCAGACTGTATCGCAGCACATCGTCGTGCTTATAGACGAATACGGCGGCGTTTCGGGGATAGTCACGATCGAGGACATCATAGAGGAGATCGTAGGCGACATAGACGACGAATACGACGAGGAAGAGACAGAGATCGAAACGATAGACCAGAACAATTTCATCGTCAGCGGGATGATGGATATAGACGACTTCAATAACGAGATAGGCACGCACCTCGAGTCGGAAAACAACGAGACTATCAGCGGGCTGATAATAGACGAGCTCGGCGAGATACCCGAGGAAGGCGTCAGCAGCAACAGAGTAGTCGAAATAGACAACTGCAGGTTCACGATCCTGTCCGTCCGCGACAGGAGGATACAGAAAGTCCGCGTCGAGATACTCGAACCCGAAGATGGCGAAGAAGAAGGCGGGGAGGAAAAATGAAAGCGGCGTTCAGAACGCTCGGATGCAAAGTGAATCAGTACGAGACCGAGGCCCTGAAAGAAAAATTCAGGGCCGCGGGTTTTGATATCGTAAATGATGACGAGCCGGCTGACGTCTATGTGATAAACACATGTACAGTAACGAGCCTCGCGGACAGAAAATCGCGGCAGTTCATCAGGAGGGCGAAACGCATCAATGCGGAAAGTCTTGTAGCGGTGACAGGATGCTACGCGCAGGTGAGCCCGGAAGAGACCGCGAATATAGACGGCGTAGATATCGTGGCCGGCACGAACGAGAAGATGGATCTTCCCGAAATAATCGCGTCGTACAGAGGCGGCAAAGAGATCCATGTGACGGAAAGAAATCAGATAACGAAGTACGCGGACGCCGGCGTCGTTTCAGACGAGGGGTCGAGAACGAGAGCGTATATCAAGATAGAGGACGGCTGCGACAGGTTCTGTTCGTACTGCGCCGTGCCGGCGGCGAGAGGTCCCGTGAGGAGCCGCGCTGAATCAGAGATCGCTGAAGAGGCTGAGAGCCTGATAGAAAGCGGCTACAGGGAACTGATACTCACCGGCATAAATACAGCGCTGTACGGCACTGACAGGGGAGACGGGGCGCTGATGATGGAGAGGCTTCTTGAACGTCTCGAGCGAATACCGGCCGATTTCAGGATACGGCTGAGTTCAGTCGAGCCGACGGTCATTAACGCGGAATACGTAAAAAAGCTGTTCAGATTCGATAAGCTCTGTCATTCCATGCATCTCTCCGCCCAGAGCGGGAGCACCAGGGTCCTTAAGATGATGAACAGGCGTTACGGCAGGGAGGAATACCTGGATATCGTGAGGACTGTCCGTGAATTCGATCCGTATTACGGGATAAGCACGGATATCATAGCGGGCTTCCCAGGCGAGACGGAGGATGATTTTGCTGAAAGCCTGACGCTCATCCGCGAAGCCGGATTCTGCAGGGTGCACGCGTTCAGATATTCGAAGAGACGCGGCACGAAGGCGGCGGGATTCGAAGGGCAGATACCGCCCGATGTGAAAAAAGAACGCGGCGCGAGGCTGATACGGGAAGGGCGGCTTGCCGCGGAGAGATTTTTCAGAGCGAACGCGGGAAGGACAGAGCGCGTGCTGTTTGAGGAAGAGACGGAAGAAGGATATCTGACCGGGCATACCGGCAATTTCATAAAAGTCTACGCGGAGCCGGGAGACGCAGAGCCGGGGTCTTTCGCGTCCGTAACGCTCGGGAGCCCGTATAAAGACGGCATGAGAGGAACGGTAAAACCTTGAAGACGCATTGATCATGATGTAAAATAGGGTAATATATTCTGCAAAGGAGGGAGAAGATATGGCGGACTGTATATTCTGCAGTATAGCGAACAAGGAAATCGAATCGAAGAAAGTCTATGAAGATGATAAGATCTACTCGTTCTACGATCTCGAGCCGCAGGCTCCGGTCCATGTGCTGATCATACCGAAAAAGCACATAGAGTCCACGGACGCGCTGACGGACGAAGATCAGGAACTTATGGGCTATATGATGTGCAAGATAAAAGACATCGCGGAGCAGCTCGGCCTGGAAAACGGATACAGAGTCGTGATCAACTGCGGCGAAGACGGCTTCCAGACAGTGAAGCATCTTCATATGCATCTGCTCGGAAAGAGAAAGTTGACATGGCCTCCGGGTTGATTGTATAATATTTAGGCGCTGTGGGCATATTAAACTATGTCAGGAGGTGAAAGCTGATGGCACAGGTGATCGTCAAGGAAAACGAAAGCTTGGAGAGCGCGCTCAAGAGATTCAAGCGTTCATGCGCCAGAGACGGCGTGATGGCGGAAGTCAGAAAGAGAGAGCATTACGAAAA
>JAZAUJ010000061.1:0-6430 GCA_036342375.1 Anaerovoracaceae bacterium
AGAACTGAAATACAAATCCGGTATCATAACGCCGATAAGATGTCAGTTTGCGTTCGTCGAGCGAAGAGACGTCCCGCCCGTCAAGTATGACCCTTCCGCTGGTAAGCCTGTCCATGCCGCCGAGAATATTCAGCAGCGTCGTCTTTCCGGCTCCCGATTCGCCCACTATCACAGCAGTCTCGCCCTTTTCGACAGTGAAAGAAGCGCCCCTCAGCGCTTCAATATCCACTTCCCCCATATGATAGATCTTCTTTACATTCTCGAATTGTACGTAACTCATTAAAAGATATCCTCTCCCGCTCACGCTCTCATATCAGATTATACAATACACTGCTCCAACAATGAATGCCGTAATGTGATTTTTCAGAAAAAAAAAAGATCGCCGCCCGGCCTGCCGGAATATGCCCAAACAGCAGAAACGGCCCTTAAAAGAGCCGTTTCCGCGTAAAGTTGTTATAAAACCGACCTGATATCTCACCCTGCATCTATCTTCTCTATAGTTTTTCAAATGCCTGCTTCATGTCATCGATAATGTCATCAGCGTTTTCGAGTCCGCATGAGAACCTTATCATTCCCGGATCAATGCCGGAAGCCGCGAGTTCTTCCGCCGTGTATGTCGAATGCGTCATCGACGCCGGATGCTCTATCAGCGATTCAGCGTCACCGAGCGATACAGCGAGCGTAATGAGGTTCAGCGAGTTGCAGAATTTTTCTCCCGCTTCTCTCGACTCGAGTTCAAATGTCACCATGCCGCCGAAACCGTTCGGCATTTCCTTCACGGCCACATCATGTCCCGGGAAGTCTTCGAATCCGGGATAGTAAATCTTCTTGACCTCAGGACGGGTCTTCAGGAATTCCGCTACTTTCTGCTGGTTCTCGCAGTGTCTCTGCATGCGGACTTCGAGTGTCTTGAGTCCTCTGAGGATAAGGAATGATTCGAACGGTCCTATGACTGTTCCCGTCATATCCTTTATGCCCTTCATCGCGACAGTCGTGATGAAGTCAGCGTCGCTGACTACGAATCCCGCTATCACGTCGCCGTGGCCGTTGAGATACTTCGTCGCCGAATGTACGACTACGTCGGCGCCGAGCTCAAGCGGTCTGCAGCAGTAAGGCGAAGCGAATGTGTTGTCAACTATGATCTTTATGTCCTTGTTGAATCCATGTACGATCTCCGAAATGCCGGCGATGTCCGCTACTTTCATCGTAGGATTAGCCATCGTCTCGAAATATACAGCGCACGTATTGTCCGTAAGCGCCGCCCTGAGAGCATCCTTGTCAGCCGTATCTATGAATTCGACCTCTACACCATAACCTGTAACACCTTCGTTCAGCAGCGAGAATGTACAGCCGTACAGTACCTTGTCTGCAATGATCTTCTTGCCTGCTCCGGCCACCGACCAGATAGCCGCCGAAATGGCGCCCATGCCGGACGATGTGGCGACGCACGCCTCTCCGCCTTCGAGAGCAGCTACCTTCTGCTGCAGCATCATCGTCGTCGGATTTCCGAGACGCGTGTAGATGAATCCGTCCTCTTCGCCGGCGAAGCGGGCCGCGCCCTGAGCGCAGTCATCGAACACGAACGTCGATGTCTGATATATCGGCATCGTCAATGCGCCGAACTGTGTGTCCTTTACGTTTCCTTCGTGGATAGCGCGTGTACCAAAACCTTTATCTGCCAAAATAATGCACCTCCTGTGAATATAAAATGCTTACGTGAAAAAGCATTCCTGCATACATAAAGCATATCATATTTTAAAAAGTCTGATGATTCTAATAATTGAACTTTGATATCGACTGAACCTATATCAAATAGTCGCATTTGTTGACACGATTCACATATATTCCATTGAAAACCCTGGAAAATCAATGCATTGATGACTTGAAAATCGTTCGAAATCATAAATAACAACAAAAACCGACGGGCGGCCGGCCGCTGTCATTCTTGAGCCGCGCCACGGAAAGAAGAATATAAAAAGGATGCTCCCCGTGGATCTCAGGGAACATCCGTAAGTTTGTCCCGGTAAAAGTCATCGGATACATATCGCGGCCCGGACGTCCGGCGGTATTATTCGTACTCCGAGAGTATATCCGACAAATAGCCGATAAATTCCTCCGCGTATTTCGAGAGCGGTATCTCGCCGAGTTTGATATATCCGATCTTCATGACCTCCTGCTCTTCTTCGATAGGGATCGTGACGATATCGGTATTGCCGTAGCCTTCCGGAATAATACCTGTTCCGGTAGTGACAGCGTCGCACTTTGTCGCGATCTCATAGAACGAAGCCCGGTCATTTATCGTGATGATCCTGTCGAAGCTGTATTTGTCCGTCAGCGCCACTTCCTCGGAAAAATTAAAGGCGCTCATATCGCTCTTTTCATAAGCCACGATAGGGTATTCCTTCAGTTCTTCAAGCGACACGCTTTTCCGCTCCGCGAGCGGATGGCCTTTTCTCACATATATTTTCGGCTTTATATCCCTCAGCGGACTGAACGTGAGATCGTATGTTGAAAACAGTTTCATCATGTATTTCCCTGTCGCCGGCGAAATAAATACGATCCCGATCTCGCTTCGTCTTCCGGATACATCGCTTATGACCTTGTCAAGCTCACATTCTTTATACTGTAGATTCTGACGTTTCTCGGTATGCGCGCCCATGAATTTCACGAACGCCTGGGTACAGAACGGATAACGCTGCGAAGAGACCGACAGTTTCACTGTATCGGCCGAATTCTTATCGAGATAATGTCTCTCGACTCTCTTTGACTGTTCCACGATAGGCTTTATGAGCGCAATGAGGTTCTTGCCTTCCTCAGTCGCCGCTATTCCCTTGTTCCCGCGGTAGAATATCTCTATCCCGAGTTCCTCTTCAACAGCTTTCACCGCCGAAGAAATAGTAGACTGTGATATGAACATGGCCTGAGCGGCCTTGTTCATGGAACCGCGCTGATAGATCTCAAGAATGTAACTCATTTGGAGCAATGTCATGACAATTCCTCCCGTCTATTTTGCGAATTCTGCTCTGAATTTATCACGGATCGTCTTTTCCGCGCGTGAAACTGTCATCTGTGAAACGCCCAGATCTTTCGCTATCTCGGCCTGGGACTTTTCTTCAATGAACCGCTTCTTGAAAATATATTTATGCGTATCGCTCAGCTTGTCCAGAACGCTTTCTATGATCTCCCTGTCTTCAAGGCTGTTGTATCCGCGTTCTTCCTTTGCCGCGTATTTCTCGAATCTCGTGTGACCGGAATCCTCGCTGTCATCGTCGAATGTCTGGTTGAGCGAATATGTGCCGTACGCAAGGCTGCTTTCCATGGCCTGCAGTATGTCGTCTTCCTGCAGACCCATGTAATCCGCGAGCTCCCGCACTGTCGGCGTGCGTCCGAGCTGAGCCGAAAGACGGTCCCTCGCTCCGGGTATCGCAACAGATATTTCCTTCAGCCTGCGCGGCACCTTCATGCTCCAGCCCTTGTCCCGGAAATATTTCTTTATCTCGCCGATAATAGTAGGCGTCGCAAAACTGCTGAACTCGAACCCCTTGTCCGGATCAAATCTGTCGACAGCCGAAATGAGCGCCATGGCGCCGACCTGATAAAGATCGTCGCGCTCCACTCCTTTGCCGAGATATTTTCTTATGAGAATGTCTACCATGTAAAGATGATCCTCAACAAGCCGGTTCCTCAGCTCAATGTCGCGGGTCTTACGGTATTCCTTGAACATTTCCTTTTCAGTCATAATATATTCCGGCAGGTCACTTTCTCTTGATCATGACGATGGCCCTCTCGTCACTGTCATCCAGAATCTGTACGTCATCCATTACAGACTCGACAATGCACATGCCCAGTTCTCCTTCCTGAGGGCATTTGCTGCACGGCATTATTTCCTTTTTGACTCCGTGCGACGGATCGCTGTCCGTTACTTTTATGCGTATGCCCGCGTCATCTATATCGCAGACAAGGTCATACTGCTCCGACCACCCCGAAAAGCCGTGGCACGTTATATTCCTGCAGGCTTCGCCGACGGCGATCTTAATATCCTCGACGCTTTCGTAATCGAATCCGGCAAGGGACGCCGCCGACCCCACGGTGGTCTTTGTTACTTTGATATACTCGGGATCGCCCGGTATCGTAAGCTTGATAATCTGTGACATGTGGAACATCTCCTAATTCAATTCATCTGTCGAGATCTGTTCACCGCTGCTGCCATCGCTCTTTCCGCCCTTTTCCTGAGCGTCATCCGCGTCTTCCTCGCGTATGACTTTCGCCATGGAGATAATGTTTGAATCTCCCTTTACCTTCATGATCTTCACGCCCTGCGTGGCGCGGCCGAGTCTTGAAACTTCGGACGCCGCGATTCTGATGATAATGCCGTCGGAATTGATGAGCAGCACTTCGTCGTCCTCGTCTACGACCATAGCTCCGATAAGCTCGCCTGTCTTCCTGAATTTGGACTTATCATATGTGAGCAGTCCTTTTCCGCCTCTCGCCTGGAGCTTATACTCTGTGAGAGGAGTGCGCTTTCCGTAGCCCTTTGACGTTACGACAAGCAGTTCGTCTTCCGCGTTTCCGAGTTCCATGGCGACGACCTCATCGTCATCTTCCAGTTTAATGCCTCTGACACCTATAGCGGATCTGCCCATAGGACGCACATCCTTCTCGCTGAACGAAATGCACTTGCCCATTTTCGTTACTATAGTGACCTTATCGTCCCCGGACGTTTCTCTCACGTCTACGAGTTCGTCTCCGTCCTTGAGCTTAATGGCCATGAGCCCCGCTTTTCTGTTCGTATCGAATTCTGATACCGGCGTCTTCTTTATCGTGCCTTTCTTAGTGACAGCAATGAGATAATCATCGTCCTTGAATTCTCTGATCGGGATGACCGCGGAGATGCGTTCATGCTGCATCAGATTCAGGAAGTTCACGATAGGCGTGCCTTTCGACTGCCTGGACGCTTCCGGTATCTCGTACGCCTTTATCCTGTGGGCCTTTCCGAAATTCGTGAAGAACATCAGGTTGTCGTGCGTCGATGTCATGATGAGATTCTTTATGAAGTCGTTCTCCCTTGTCGTGAGTCCCATGATGCCTTTCCCGCCGCGTCTCTGCGTCTTGTACGTGTCAGCCGGGACCCGCTTCACATAGCCGAGATATGTGAGCGTTATCGCCACATTCTCCTTTTCAATGAGATCTTCTTCATCTATCTCGCTGGCAGCGGCAACGATCTTCGTTCTCCTTTTATCTGCCCACTTTTCTTTTATCTCAATCATTTCGTCGCGGATGACGCCCATCATTTTGCTGTCGTCCTCGAGCAGCTCATTGTAATACGCTATCTTCTTCTGAAGTTCATTGTACTCGTTCTCGATCTTCTCGCGTTCGAGACCCTGCAGTCTCCTCAGCTGCATGTCGAGTATAGCCTGCGCCTGTATATCGGTCAGACCGAACTTCTTCATGAGCTGTTCTTTCGCGTCGTTATACGCGGCCCTTATCGTTTTTATTATCTCGTCGATATTATCGAGCGCTATCCTCAGGCCTTCGAGTATGTGCGCTCTGTCCTCCGCCTTCTTCAGATCAAACTTCGTCCTTCTCGTGACGACTTCGAACTGGAACTTGAGGTATTCTCTCAGTATCTGGTCAAGCGAAAGCGTCCTCGGCACGCCGTCCACTATCGCGATCATAAGCATGCTGTAACTGACCTGCAGCTGTGTATGCTTGAAAAGCTTGTTCAGCGTGATCTGAGGGTTCGCGTCCCTTTTTAGCTCTATGACGATGCGCATCCCGTTCCTGTTCGATTCGTCCCGCAGGTTGGAGATGCCGTCTATCTTCTTGTCCTTTACGAGCTGAGCGATCTTCTCGATGAGCCTGGCCTTGTTCACCTGGAACGGTATCTCCGTGACGACGATCTGCATCCTGCCTCTCTTCGTCTCTTCGAATTCCGTCTTCGCGCGCACGAGCACCTTGCCGATGCCCGTCTCGTAAGCTTCCTTCATCCCGGCCTTGCCCATGATAATAGCGCCCGTCGGAAAATCAGGCCCTTTGATATATTTCATGAGCTCCGGCACTGTGATATCCGGATTCTCTGTCATCGCGACAGCGGCGTCTATAGTCTCCCCGAGATTGTGGGGCGGTATAGATGTGGCCATGCCTACAGCAATGCCGTTTGACCCGTTTACGAGTATATTCGGATATCTCGACGGCAACACCGTCGGCTCCTGTTCCTCCTCGTCGAAATTCGGCATGAAATCAACAGTATCCTTGTCGATGTCGCGGAGCATCTCCTGCGCGAACGGCGTCATGCGGGCTTCCGTGTAACGCATGGCCGCGGCGCCGTCGCCGTCTATAGAGCCGAAGTTCCCGTGACCGTCGACAAGCATGTATCTCGTCGAAAAATCCTGCGCGAGCCTGACCATCGCGTCGTAAATGGACGAGTCGC
>JAZAUJ010000062.1:0-6339 GCA_036342375.1 Anaerovoracaceae bacterium
GCGACATGGCGTATATGGACGACGACGGATATTACTGGTTCATAGGGCGCGCTGACGACGTAATAAAATCGTGCGGATACAGAGTGGGGCCGTTCGAAGTGGAATCCGTCATCATGGAGGTGCCGTGCGTGCTCGAGACGGCCGTGATCGGCATCCCGGACAAAGCGCGCGGCCAGAAAATAAAAGCGTATGTCAGGCTGGCCCCGGGATATGAACCGTCAAGAGAACTCGCGAAACGGATAATAACATACGCGAGAGGAAAGATGGCTCATTACAAGTGCCCGAGGGAAGTCGAATTCGTAAGCGAACTCCCGAAGACGATAAGCGGGAAAGTCCGGAGAGCGAATCTCGGGAAATAGCGCCGGGCGCCGGCAGTCTGTATGACGATCTGCTGAAATGGGCGGTCGGCAGCGTCGACTGGCTCGCCATAGCGGACTCGCTTCTCGAAGAGATAACGCAATAATAACCGGCAGGCCGTTCCATGTCTCAGGATGGCCTGCCGTTTCGGTTCTTTCTGCCGCATGCGCGTCAGTCCGCGTATCCGGTCTTTTTGTTCACGACGCTTTTGAATCCGCATTCGCCGTGCCATGCGCGGTAGTTGTGCTCCGCTGTATCGGCGATGTTCTGAACTGTAATATCGAGATGGTACGTGCCGGTGATGTGCGGAGTGATATAAAGGTTGGGAACTCTGAACAGCGGATCGTTGTCCGGAAGCGGTTCCTGTTCGCATACATCGATGTATATCCCGCTGAAGCGGCCTGAGATCTCCGGATCTTTCAGCGCCTCGTTATCCAGCACTGTGCCGCGGCCTATGTTGATAAGGTACGCTCCACGTCTGCACTTCAAAAGAAGCTCTCTGTCGAACAGATGATATGTCTCTTTTGAGCCCGGCATTGATACGGCGATGATATCGGCCTTCGCGACCTGCTCCGGCAGTTCATCGACAGAGTGGATCTCGTCGAGCGGCTCAGGGCATGACCCTGTCCTTCTGCGGACCCCCGCGAGTGTTATAGGATGATCCGGAAGTTCGAATGCCTTTATCCTGCGGGCGAATGACATGCCTATATCGCCTGTGCCCACAACAAGTATGCGTTTTCCGGCGGGCGTAGTCACGGGCCCCTCGTCGCGCCAGATGCCGTTTTTCTGATTTTCAAGATACTGGGGGATGCGTTTCATCATTACAAGGAGCATACAGACCATGTACTCTGACAGCGCCGTGCCGTATGAGCCTGTCGCGCATGTCAGGACCGCCTGATCCGGGACGACTCCCTCTTTTGCGTATACGTCCGCGCCCGCGGAATTGAGCTGCATCCACGTCAGTTTTCCCGCGCGGCGAAGCTTTTCAGGGCTCACATTGCCTATGATCCCGTCTGCGTCTTCGACCTCTCTGTCGATGACGCTTTCGTCTTCGCTGAATATGAAACTGTCGCCGTACTCTTTCCCGGCGGCCGAAAGCTGTTTTTTCTGTTCGTCCGTGAACGGGACTGTTACCAATACTTTTCTGCTCATGGATTGCCTCCCTGTTATTTGTATGTGTATGTACAACAATATTTTATATCCGTATCACAGTAATTACAAGTTGAAGGCTGAAAAGCCGGGCCGGGACCGCGGCGGTATCATTCGCAAAGTCATCAATGCATAATATATGCCCTGATGCTGAAAGATCCGCCTGTCCGGGACGGCCGGAAGCCTTGACACGGCGGGCCTGAATATGTATAATTATCAAGCGACTTTATGAATATAAGTAAGAGCTTGGACGAAAAGCTCTGATTTTAATGTTAAAAAGGAGAATAGAAAATGCGTGTAAAAGTAACGCTTGCCTGCAGTGAATGCAAGAACAGAAATTACTACACAATCAAGAACAAGAAAAACGATCCTGACCGCATAGAGTTCAGGAAGTATTGCCCTACGTGCAGAAAGCACACTCTCCACAAGGAGACTAAGTAAGGAGCATTTTAATGGCGAATAAAAATACCAGAAAGAAAAAGAATACGACGCCGGCTCCTAACGCGGAACTTACTCCCGAACAGAAGAAGGCCAGAAAGGCCCAGCAGAAAAAGGAAACTCAGGAAATACGGGAGAAGAACAAGGCGAGGAACGCGAACCGCCCGAAAAAGGAAAGGCGCAGCTTCAGGAAATATATCCATGAAGTCATGAGCGAGATGAAGAAAGTCGTATGGCCGACGAGCAAAGAACTCGGCCAGTACACCGTCATCGTTATTGTGACGTGCGCTGCATTCGCTCTGATGTTCTGGGCTGTCGACTCGGGGATCCTCGCATTGCTGAAGGGGATACTCGGCATAAGTCTGTAAAATCGAAAACGGGGGAAATACATGGCTGAAGATACTATCAAAAAAGTGAAAAACACTGTTTCCCCGAAAGAAGGGGAAGGCCTTCGCGGTGACGGGACTCCGAAGTGGTATGTTGTCCACACTTATTCCGGTCACGAAAACAAGGTCAAGGTGAATATAGAAAAACTCGTCGAGAACCGCGGCATGCAGGATCTTATCCTCAAGGTCGTCGTGCCCACAGAGGACAGGGCGGAGCCGAAGGACGGCCGCATGGTGATAAAGACGAGAAAGATGTTTCCGGGATATGTGATCATTAAGATGATCGTAACGAACGAATCGTGGTATCTCGTGAGAAACACGCAGGGCGTTACGGGATTTGTAGGTCACGGCTCGGATCCGGTGCCTCTCACGGTGGAAGAAGTGCGCAGGATGGGCATTGAAAAGGTCAAGATCGATCTTGATCTCCATCCGGGAGATAATATAAAGGTCATAAACGGACCGTTCGAGAACTTCATGGGAGTTGTCGAAGAAGTAAACGAGGAAAAGGAAACTGTCAAGGCGAAGATATCCATGTTCGGACGTGAAACTCCGGTGGAACTTGAATTCGCACAGATAGATAAAATCTAGGAAAGGAGGTAAATCAGGAGCATGGCTAAAAAGGTAGAAGGCTTCATAAAACTTCAGATCCCCGCGGGCGGGGCGACTCCGGCGCCGCCGGTAGGACCTGCGCTCGGTCAGAAAAGCGTGAACATCATGGATTTCTGCAAGCAGTTCAACGCCAAGACGCAGGATCAGCAGGGGACGATCATTCCTGTAGTCATTACTGTCTATTCCGACAGGTCGTTCACATTCGTGTGCAAGACACCGCCGGCGGCAGTACTGCTCAAGGAAGCCGCTCATCTGGACAAGGCGTCCGGAGAACCGAACAAGACGAAAGTCGCAACTGTTACGGAAGAGCAGGTAAGAGAAATCGCAGAAAAGAAAATGCCCGATCTCAACGCGAACACAGTGGAAGCCGCGATGGAGATGATAAAAGGTACCGCGAGAAGCATGGGTATCGTAGTAGAGGGCTAAGACAGTGGGAGGCACATGTGCCGCTCGGACCACAAGGAGGTAAACATGGCAAGAAAAAGAGGAAAGAATTACAAGGCTGCTGCAGAGAAGATCGACAGACAGAATCTGTATGACCCGAAGGAAGCTCTCGCGCTCGTATCTGCGAACGCTTCGGCGAAATTCGATGAAACTGTAGAAGTCCACATCAAGCTCGGCGTAGACGGAAGGCACGCGGACCAGCAGGTCAGAGGCGCGATCGTACTTCCTAACGGAACGGGCAAGGAAGTGAAAGTCCTCGTATTCGCAAAGGGCGAAAAGGCTCAGGAAGCCGAAGCGGCCGGAGCGGATTACGTAGGAGCTGAGGACATGGCTCAGAAGATCCAGACAGAAAACTGGTTCGACTATGACGTCATCATCGCCACTCCGGATATGATGAGCGTCGTGGGAAGACTCGGCAAGATCCTCGGTCCTAAGGGACTTATGCCGAACCCTAAATCGGGAACGGTAACGATGGATGTAACCAAGGCCATCGAAGACACGAAAGCCGGTAAAGTGGAGTACCGTCTCGACAAGGCGAACATCATCCACACGGTTATCGGAAAGGCGTCGTTCGGAGAAGATAAACTCACAGAGAACTTCAACGCACTGCTCGACGCTGTGAATAAGGCCAGGCCGGCTGCGGCAAAGGGCCAGTACATCAGAAGCGTGACGGTGACATCGACTATGGGCCCCGGCGTAAAGATCAACCCGGCGGCTGCCGCAAACGCTTAAGCGCAAAATAAAATACGAAAATAAAACCGTAGACAGCGGGAGCGAAAGCTTAATTACCCGCCGAGGTACAATATAGGAATTATTGGCCTCGCTGCGATATCATGCGAGGCCGTTTTTATGGAGTACCATAAAAATAGCCAGGGGATACGGACCCCGGGCAGAAAGGAGAATGTTAAAGGAATGAGTGAAGTAAAAAGAGCTGCCTTTGACGAGAAACAGAAGATCATTGACGAGATAAAGGGCAAACTCGATACGGCTCAGTCTGCAGTCATTGTCGACTACATCGGTATCACGGTAGACGAAGCGAATCAGATGAGACGCAGTTTCCTTGACGCGGATGTCGACTACAAAGTATATAAAAATACTCTGATGAAAAGAGCCATCGAAGGCACGCCGTTCGAAGAACTCGGACAGGTCCTCCAGGGACCGAGCGCTATCGCTGTTTCGAGCGAAGACGCTACGGCGCCCGCGAGAGTGCTGAAAGAGTCGATGAAGAAGTTCAATAAAATGAGCTTCAAGGGCGGTATCGTCGAAGGCGTATATTATGACGCGGACGGCCTTATGGGCATCGCGAACATACCTTCGAGAGAAACGCTTATCGCGAAGTTCATGGGAAGCATCCAGTCGCCGATCGGAAAGGCAGTAAGGACATTCGCCGCTATCGCGGAAGCGAAGGCGGAGCAGGGCGACGCGCCTGCCGAAGAAGCACCGGCAGCGGAAGCGCCTGCTGAAGAAGCCGCGCCTGCGGAAGAAGCGCCCGCCGAGGAAGCCGCGCCTGCCGAAGCACCGGCTGAAGAAGCCCCTGCAGAAGAGGCACCGGCAGCTGAAGCCGAGGCGCCTGCGGAAGAACCGGCTGAATAAGAAGTAAGTAACGAATAATAATAAGGAGAAATAAACAATGGATAAAGATCAGATCATTGAAGCCATAAAAGGCATGACGGTTTTAGAGCTCAACGAACTGGTTGAAGCTTGCGAAGAAGAGTTCGGCGTTTCGGCCGCTGCTCCTGTAGCGGTAGCGGGCGCTGCCGGCGGCGAAGAGGGCGGAGCTGAAGAGCAGTCCTCGTTCAAGGTAGTGCTCAAGGAGATCGGCCAGGAGAAGATCAAGGTCATCAAGGTCGTAAGAGAGATCACGGGCCTCGGACTCAAGGACGCGAAGGCACTCGTTGACGAAGCGCCTTCGGACATCAAGGAAGATGTTGATAAGGAAGAAGCTGAAAAGATCAAGGCACAGCTTGAAGAAGTCGGAGCAGTAGTTGAACTTGCATAACTCTGAAACAGCAAAATAAAAGGGAGGGCTCGCGGAATATCTGCGGGTCCTCGTTTGCGTATTTTAAAGGTTAATTTTTTGAAAAATCGCGCAAAAAATCATTGACCGGCATTTGCGGATATGATATCATAATTCATTGCCATGCAACGGGACAGCTACAAAAAAATAAGGAGTGATGAGCATGCCAAAAGCAATTAAGTTAGGCAGAAAAGAACGTCAGACATTTTCCAAGATAAATGAAGTCGTTGATATGCCGAACCTGATCGATATCCAGACTCACTCATACCAGTGGTTCATAGATGAGGGACTGCGGGAAGTGTTCGAGGATATCTCCCCGATACAGGACTACTCCGGGAATCTCGTACTCGAATTCATAGATCATTCCCTGGACGCCTCTCAGGCGAAATACGATCAGGAAGAATGTAAGGAAAGGGATGCGACATATGCGGCTCCTTTAAAGGTAAAAGTAAGGCTGATCACAAACGAGACCGGCGAGGTAAAAGAGCAGGAAGTATTTATGGGTGATTTCCCTCTCATGACAGAGAAGGGAACTTTTGTGTATAACGGCGCCGAGAGAGTCGTCGTCACACAGCTCGTCCGTTCGCCGGGACCGTATTACGATACAGAGATAGACAAGTCCGGGGACAATCTGTTCTCCGCGACTGTTATACCTAACAGAGGCGCGTGGCTCGAATATGAGACAGACGCCAACAAAGTCATATCTATCAGAGTCGACAGAACGAGAAAACAGTCCATCACCACGTTCATAAGAGCCATGAACGCGTTTATTCCGCATGAGCAGGAGAGATTCGGCGCTCATGAGGGGCTTGTTCTCGAAACAGACGAGCAGATCCTCGAATTCTTCGGGGACGATGACAGACTCAGAAATTCCCTTGAAAAGGATACCGCTCACGATACAGAAGAAGGTCTCAAGGAGATCTACAAGAAACTGAGACC
>JAZAUJ010000063.1:0-6231 GCA_036342375.1 Anaerovoracaceae bacterium
AGCACGCCGTGAAAAAAGGCGGTATAATCATATTGATAGGTTCGTGCAGGGAAGGGCTCGGAAACGAGACATTCGCGAAGTGGATGGATGAGGCGGAAAAGCCGGATGACCTGGTGGACAGACTGAATGAGCGCTTCACGCTCGGAGGTCACAAGGCGGCCGCCATAGCGCTCGTAATGAGAGACGCTGACATCTGTCTCGTGAGCGATATGGATCCCGATTATGTGAAGAGCATATTCTTCACGCCGTTCCGGACAGCGCAGGAAGCGCTCGATGCGGCGCTCGAAAAGAAGGGACCGTCCGCGAAGGTGCTCGTCATGCCGCACGGAGGATCCGTGCTTCCCCGCATTGCTGGATAACGAGACAGAAAGGAAATCGATATGGATTACGCAAAAGAATCACTCAGGCTGCATGAGGAATGGAAAGGCAAGATCGAAGTGAAGGCGACTGTGCCGGTAAAGACGAAGGACGATCTTTCGCTGGCCTACACGCCGGGAGTCGCTCAGCCGTGCCTGGAGATACAGAAAGATATTTCGAAAAGCTATGAACTTACAAGGCGCTGGAATATGTGCCTCGTCGTGACGGACGGATCCGCGGTGCTCGGGCTCGGCAACATCGGGCCGGAGGCGGGCATGCCGGTCATGGAAGGAAAGTGCGTGCTGTTCAAGTCGTTCGGCGATGTCGATGCGTTCCCTCTGTGTATAAAAAGCAATGACGTCGACGAGATCGTGAACACGATCTACATGATCTCGGGAAGTTTCGGAGGCGTGAACCTCGAGGATATCTCGGCGCCGCGGTGCTTCGAGATAGAGAAGAAGCTCAAGGAAAAGTGCGATATCCCGATCTTCCACGACGACCAGCACGGCACGGCGGTCATCACGCTCGCGGGCCTTCGCAACGCGCTGAAGGTCGTCGGAAAGGATCTGAGCGGGATAAGAGTCGCGATGAACGGGGCCGGGTCCGCCGCGATAGCGATAGCGAAGATCCTGCTCTCGGCGGGCGTGAAGGATGTCATCCTCTGCGACCGCACCGGGCTGATATACAAAGGCCGCGAAAAGGGCATGAATCCCATAAAGGAAGAGATGGCGGAAGTGACGAATAAATCAATGCTGAAGGGCACGCTTGCCGACAGCATGAAGGGCGCGGATGTGTTTATCGGCGTGTCGGCTCCGGGCGCCGTCACTCAGGATATGGTGCGCAGCATGGCGAAAGATCCGATCATATTCGCCTGCGCGAACCCGACGCCGGAGATCTTCCCGGACGAGGCGAAGGCGGCGGGCGCCGCGGTCGTATCGACGGGCAGGAGCGATTACCCGAACCAGATAAACAATGTGCTCGCATTCCCGGGAATATTCAGAGGAACATTCGACGTGAGGGCGAGTGACATAAACGATGAGATGAAGCTTGCGGCTTCGAAGGCCCTTGCGGAGCTCATAGCGGACGACGAACTGTCGGCCGACTACATTATCCCGAAGGCATTCGACCCGAGAGTGGGCCCTGCCGTAGCCAAAGCCGTAGCGGAAGCCGCGAGGAGATCCGGCGTCGCTCGGATATAAAAAGGAGGAACGTAAAATGACAGACAAGGAAATCATGGATGAGATGCTCGCGAAAGCAAGAAAAGCTCAGAAAGAATTCGAGAAATACGATCAGGCGCAGGTCGACGAAGTAGTAAAGACCATAGCTAAAACAGTATTCGACAACGCGGAGCCTCTTGCCAGGATGGCCGTCGACGAGACAGGCATGGGCGTATATGAAGATAAGATCAAGAAGAACCAGGGCAAGTCGAGACTTATCTGGGATGACTGCAAGGGCGGAAAGAGCGTCGGCATCATAAAGAGGATCCCTGAAGAGGGACTCGTGCTCGTCGCGAAGCCGATGGGCGTCGTAGGATGCGTCACGCCATGCACGAACCCGATAGTCACGCCGATGTGCAACGCCATGTTCGCGACGAAGGGCCGCAATGCGGTGATCATCAGCCCGCATCCACGGTCGAAGAAGTGCAGCTATGAGACGGTGCGCCTCATCAACGAGAGGCTCGCGAAGATCGGAGCACCGGAAGGACTCGTCCAGTGCATCGAAGAACCTACGATGGAACTCTCCGGCCTCGTGATGAAGAACTGCGACGTCTGCATCAGCACGGGCGGCGAGGGAATGGTAAAGGCCGCTTACTCGTCAGGCAAGCCTGCGTTCGGCGTGGGCCCGGGCAATGTCCAGACGATAATAGACGACGATGTCGATCTTGAGAAAGTCATCCCGATGATCATTGAAGGAAGATGCTTCGACAACGGAATCATCTGCTCCGGAGAGCAGACAGCCATCATGCCTGAAGGAAAGGTGGAAGAGGCTCTGAAGATATACAGGGACAACAATGTGTTCTACGTTTCCGAACACGAAGATGTGGCGGCACTGAGAGACGCGCTCTTCCCGGGCGGCGTTATGAACAAGGATCTCGTTGGACAGAGCGCCGTCAGGGTCGCGAAAGCCGCGGGGCTCGACGTTCCGGACAATACGAAGATGCTGCTCGTAAAGGCGGAAGGATGCGGGAAGGACGATTATCTCGCGAAGGAAAAGATGGCACCTGTGCAGGCGCTGTACACATATAAGACATTTGAAGAGGGGATCGGCATTGCCGAAGCAAACCTCGGAGTGATGGGCGCGGGACACAGCGTATCTCTCCACTCGAACAACGACGAACACATCGAAGCGGCCGCGCTCAGACTGCACGCCTCGAGGTTCGTGGTGAACCAGGTCTGCTCGACGAACGCCGGCGGAAGCTTCTTCAACGGACTCAGGGGAACGACGACGCTCGGATGCGGCAGCTGGGGCAACAACTCGATCAGCGAGAACCTCAACTGGAATTACCTGTTCAATGTCAGCAGGATAGCGTATGTCAAGAAGGACGCGGTAATGCCGCCGGACGATGAGATCTTCGGATAGAAAGGAGCGCATGGAATGAGCAGAGGTCTGCTTGACGGGGTAAGAGTCCTCGATCTGACAAGAGTGCTTGCCGGGCCTTATTGCTGCATGCTGATGGCGGATATGGGCGCGGAAGTCATCAAAATAGAACGTCCGGGAAAAGGGGACGATTCGCGCACGAACATGCCGATCGTTAACGGCGAGAGCGCGTACTTCATGAACCTGAACCGGAACAAACAGAGCGTCACGCTCAATTTCAAGAGTGAAGAGGGAAAGAAGATATTCCTCGACCTCGTGAAACAGAGCGATGTGGTAGTCGAGAACTTCAGGCCGGGCGTGATGGACCGCCTCGGCCTGGGGTACGAAGACCTGAAGAAAGTGAATCCGGGCATCATCTACGGATGCGTATCCGGCTTCGGGCACACCGGCCCTTACAGTCAGCGCGCGGGCTACGATATCATAGGCCAGGCGATGAGCGGCCTGATGAGTACTACGGGCTGGCCGGGCGGTGAGCCTACAAGGACCGGGACCGCCATAGGCGATGTCATGGGCGGCATCAGCTGCTGCGTGGGTATCCTCGCGGCGCTGTACAACAAGTCGAAGACGGGCGAAGGCGAGATGGTCGACGTAGCCCTTGTGGATTCGATGGTATCGTCGCTCGAGATAATAAATATCATATACTTGTGCACGGGCCGCGTGCCTGAGAGGATAGGGAACAGATATGAATCGCTGTATCCATACGATTCCTTCAGGGCGAAGGACGGCAGCATGGTGATCGGCGCCGGCAACGACAAGCTTTTCGGACTGCTGTGCGGCGTCATGGGCAAAGAGGAACTGACGGAAGACCCGAGGTTCAGGACGAACAATGACAGGGTCATGAACCATGAAGCCCTGAAACCGATCATCGAAGACTGGCTGAGCGACAGGACCGTCGCGGAAGCGGTGGACGCCATCCTTGAAGCGGGATGCCCCGCGGGCCCGATAAATTCGATAGATCAGGTGGCGGCGGATCCTCAGATCGCCGGCGACCGCGAGATGTTCGTGGAAGTCGATCATCCGAAGGCCGGCAGGATGAAGATAACCGGGAACCAGATCAAGCTGAAGAACCACAAGATAGATGAGTTCAGACCGGCGCCGCTTCTCGGAGCGGACAACGCCGAAGTCCTGGGACGGCTGCTCGGGTATTCCGAAGAGGAGGTAGAGCGGCTGGAGAAGGACGGAGCTCTCTGATAACATTTATACTCCTTGCGATCAGCAATATGCGAAAACGCCGCGGCGGGATGGTCATCCGCCGCGGCGGTTTATTGCGCGTAAATGCGGCTCGTTATCAAGACTCGAACTGCGAATTGTACAGATCGGCGTAGAATCCGCCTTTTCCGAGCAACTCTTCATGCGCGCCCTGCTCCACGATGTCGCCGTGATCCATCACGAGGATCCAGTCGGCGTCCTTTATCGTGGACAGGCGGTGGGCGATGACGAAACTCGTCCGGCCTTTCATGAGCCTTGTCATGGCGTCCTGGATCTGTTTCTCCGTCCTAGTATCCACGGAACTCGTAGCCTCGTCGAGGATGAGGATGGGTCGGTTCGCGAGCATTGCCCGCGCGATAGTGAGCAGCTGCTTCTGCCCCTGCGAGATATTTGTCGCTTCCTCGTTTATCACCATGTCGTAGCCTCCGGGCTGCGCCTTGATGAAGTTGTGGATGTGGGCGGCCTTCGCCGCGTCTTCAACTTCTTCGTCAGTCGCGCCGGGCTTTCCGTAGCGGATATTCTCGCGGATCGTGCCGCTGAACAGCCATGTGTCCTGGAGAACCATCCCGAACAGGCTGCGGAGTTCGCGGCGCGAATAGTCGCGGATATCATGGTCGTCTATCCAGATATCGCCGCTGTCGAGTTCATAGTAACGCATTATGAGTTTTACGATCGTCGTCTTGCCGGCGCCGGTAGGCCCGACTATCGCGACCTGCGATCCCGGCTTCGCGACATAGCTGAAATCATGGATGATCGGCTTGCCCGGTTCGTATCCGAATCTCACATGCCTGAAACTTACTTCGCCGCGGTGTCTGCTCATGTCGAGATGCACCTTATCGGAGTCGTCGCTGCCGTATGCGTCCGGCTCGTCTTCTTCATCTATGAATGCGAATATCCTCTCGGCCGCCGCCGCTGTCGACTGCAGCATGTTCATCACGTTCGCCACCTGCTGGAGAGGCTGGTTGAAGGAGCGCACATACTGTATGAACGCCTGGATGTTTCCGATAGTCACTTTTCCATGCAATGCGAGGTAGCCTCCGAGCACGCATACCGCGACGTATCCGAGGTTCCCGATGAACTGCGTCGCCGGCATCATTATGCCGGAGTAGAACTGCGACTTGAACGCGGCCTCGCAGAGCGAGTCATTTATCTCGTCGAACGTTTCGAGGGATTCCTTCTCGCGGCTGAACGCCTTGACGATGAGATGGCCTGTATACATCTCCTCGACATGGGCATTGACGTCCGAAAGGAGATTCTGCTGATCGCGGAAACGTCCCTGAGAGCGCTTTACCACGAGGCGTATGGCGGTGAACGACAGAGGCAGCACAACGAGCGCCACGACAGTCATGACGAGCGATATGCGGATCATCATTATCAGGATCCCAGCGAGCATGGTGAATGACGTTATCGTCTGCGTGAGCGAATTGTTGAGAGTCTGGTTTATCGTCTCCACGTCGTTTATCACGCGCGACTGTACTTCGCCGTGCGTAGTCCCGTCGAAATATTTAAGGGGCAGGCGGTCCAGCTTTTCTGATATCTGCTCTCGCATCTTATATGTTATCTTCTGGGCGATATCGGACATCATCACGCCCTGCACGAGCGACAGGATGAAACTGACGCCGTATATGACGACGAGCGTCAGGATCGTCCTCGTGATGGCGGGCCAGTCCATGCTGCGCCTCATGAAGCCCCTTACGATCTCGTCCGTCGCGTCGCCCAGTATGGACGGGCCTACGATGCTGAATATCGTGCTTCCGATCGCGAAGATCAGGACGAAGATCATGGCGATTTTATAGTCGGCCAGATACCTTGTCAGCGTTTTCAGCGTCGCGCCGAAATTTTCAGCGCGCTCGCCGGGCATCATCGCCATCGGTCCGCCGCCCCTGTGGCCGCGGCGCGTTTCCTTTCTCCTGCGTTCCCGCTCTTTTTCGGCTTCGCCGGGAACGGGCTTCGATGTCATTTTTTCTTTACTGTCACTCATTACGCGCCCTCCCTTCTGAGCTCTTCTTAGATGAGCTGCGACTACGCGATCTCGCGGTAGACGGAGCAGGTCTCGAGCAGGCCCCC
>JAZAUJ010000064.1:0-6220 GCA_036342375.1 Anaerovoracaceae bacterium
ATCACCGGCGAATATCAGGATACTGATGAAGCAGTATCAGAACCTGCAGTTCGTGACAAACAGGGTGAACAGTCAGCTGAAGAAGGACGGATACGGCGAACTGACTGGCGCGGACTCATGCGAGGTAGTAGACTCCGACAGTACGGCCGCGATCGTGATCACTGCGAAAGCCGCTTCTGTCGACAGGGCGGTGGAGATAAACAAGGTCTATACCGACGTTCTCATGGATGCAGCGCAGGAGAATCTGAACGATACCGAACTCACGGTCATAAGCCCGGCCTCCGCGAAAACGACTACGACAGAATCCGAAGGGTTCAATCTCATGTCGTCGAAGTTCATATTCTTCGTCATAATCATGTTTGTACTCGGCGTGATCGTGCTCATGCTTATCATCCTGAAGGACCGCAGAGTAAGGTCTGCGGCGGACATACTCAGGGAAGACGATCCGCATTATCTCGGAACTGTGGGGAAAGACGGGGAAAACGCCGCGTTCACCTCTGCATTGATAGAGAGGCTCGCCGCGCGCGCCGGGGTCGAAAATATAGACATGATCTCCTGTTCGGAGATATCCGGAGAAGAAATGAGCGCGCTGCGGAACTGCTGCAATCTTAATATGAATTATTACCATAATATCATGACCAATGCGGACGCGTGCAGGGATCTGTCTGATGATGACGGCGTGATCATTGTCGTGAAGGCGAATGAGGACTCTATGCATTCATTCGATGAGATGAAGCACATCGTCGACGTCATGGAGCTGAAGTATATCGGTACTGTAGTCATTGCTTAACTGGGGTGCGGCCGCTTGCGTGAGATAATAAAGAACAAAATCAACGATCTCCTGAAAAAGGGAGCCGCCGATATAATGATCGGGAATTTCGCGGTCAAGTTCGTCACACTGTGCGGCTCCATGTTTATCGTGCGCCTTCTTACGAAGACGGAATACGGCGTATACGGCTATGTTGAAAACCTGTACAGTTATATTTATATTCTTTCAGGACTCGGCCTTTCGGTAAGCGCTCTCAGATATAACGTGCTTGCCGAAAGCATGGAAGAAAAGAAAGGCATTTTCAGGTACATCACGAAACGGCAGACCGTAATAAACTTCGTGATCTACGCTGCAGTTATCGCTGTGGGACTGTTTTATCCTCATCCGGAAAAATATTCGGCGGCAGTATATCTTCTGCCGATCATGGCCCTCTCGCTCCCGTTCCAGGATGTGACGCAGAGCTGTCTCAACAACGAACGCGCGAATTATGCGAACAGAAGGTACGCGGTCTTCTCCGTTACGATAGCGGCGATATCCGTAGTTTCCCGCGTCATCGGCTCGTGGCTGTTCGGGCTGAACGGAACAGTGACGTTCAAGACGGTCGGTGAATGTCTGATAACGATATTCCTGATATTTATGTGCTACAATAAATACTTTAAAGGCACAGATGAGGTCAAACCGGATCCGGCGCTGAAAAAACAGATAAATAAATACGGCTTTCAGAACATGATCTCGAACGGTATCTGGGTGCTGTTCATGATAACAGATATTTTCCTGATAGGGAAACTCTGCAAGGATCCTACAGCACTTGCCGATTATAAGGTCGCGTATCTCTTCCCGTCAAACATGTCGATCATTACAGCTTCAGTGGGTGTGTTCATCACTCCGTACTTCATAAAGCACGAGACTGATTACAGATGGGTGAAGCGCAGTTTTTTCAAAACGTTCCTCGCCAATGCCGCGCTGGTATGCACATTCGCGCTTCTGCTTTATGTGCTCGCAAGGCCGGTCGTGTGTATTATCTACGGCAGGGCGTATCTGAATGTCGTGCCGCTCATGCGTATACTCATAATCGCGCACACGATACATAACTGTTTCAAGAATCTTATCGGTAACCTGCTCGCGGCGATGGGACATGTCAGGACGAATATCGTCGTATCGTCCATAGGATTTGTATCTGAAGTCACAATGGGCATTATTGTGATCCCGAGGTACGGCACTACGGGTCTCGCGATAGGAAGCATATTCGTCTATACTATGATGTCGGTCATCATGATGATCACGTTCGCGGTGCAGTACAGGTTCTTCAGCCGCAGCGGCGCGGATGATGAGTGAGCGCGGTTTTGACACGGTCCGCGGCTGCTCATATAATATATACGAAAATTAGCATTTGGCACAGGAGGAACATTATGCAGTTCAGAGATTTGAAGAAACAGTATCAGGTCCTTAAAGACAGGATCGATCCTGCAGTGATAGAAGTCATGACTGATGCGAAGTTCATAAACGGCCCTCAGGTCGGAGAACTTGAGAAGCAGCTCGCCGATTTTACGGGCGCGAAGCACTGCATCACATGCGGAAACGGTACGGACGCCCTTTATCTGGCAATGCTCGTATGGCAGTTCGAGAAGACGGACGCGGTCTTCGTTCCTGATTTCACGTTCTTCGCGTCAGCGGAGGTAGTGGCGCTCGCCGGCGCGACGCCGATATTCGTTGATGTCGATCAGGATACTTTCAATATAGATCCCGTGAAACTCGAAGAGCAGATAGAAAGAGTGCTGGCGGAAGGGACGCTCAGACCGAGAGCTGTCGTACCTGTAGACCTGTTCGGACTCCCGGCGGATCATAAAGCCGTAAGGAAGACAGCTGACAAATACGGGATGTATGTCCTCGAGGATGCCGCGCAGGGATTCGCCGGCGAGATAGACGGGAAGAGGGCATGCTGCTTCGGAGATATATCCGCGACATCGTTTTTCCCGGCCAAACCGCTCGGATGCTACGGCGACGGCGGCGCCGTATTCACGGATAACGATGAATGGGCGGCATTGCTCAATTCATACCACGTGCACGGCAAAGGCTCCGACAAGTATGATAATGTCAGGCTCGGCGTGAACAGCAGGCTCGATACGATACAGGCCGCGATCCTCAGGGTGAAACTCGAGGCGCTGGCGGAATATGAACTTTCTGACGTCAACAGCGCCGCTGAAAAATACACGGACGCGCTGAAAGATACTGTGAAGACGCCGGTCGTCCCTGACGGCATGCTGTCAAGCTGGGCGCAGTACACGATACAGCTGCCGGACCAGGATACGAGAGACGGCCTGCAGGCATATCTCAAAGAGCACGGCGTCCCTTCGATGATATATTACAGGAAACCGATGCACAGGCAGGGAGCGTTCGCGGAAACAGCGCACCTGTACCGCGACGCCGACTATGAAGTCACGAACAGGCTGTGCGATACAGTCCTTTCGCTGCCGATGCACCCGTATCTGACGGATGAAGACATAGAGCTGACAGCGAAACTGGTAAGAGAATATTTGAAATAACCGAAGTGTACAGCGGGGGCGGACGCGCCTCCGCTTTTCTGTTTCAGACCGTTTCCACCCGAATGTGAAGGCGTGATAAATAATTGTATAAATAATCAGTGTTTATGATATAATAAATAAAATGAGTGTTTACGGACCGTGAAGCCATGCAGGGGGGCGCACGGCACCGACAGGGGTAAACAGGGATAGAGCCTATGATCGAATACGCAAGAAAGAACGCAGCACGATACAAAAAAATCAGAGAGGAGATATATCGGCAGAACATCGAGATGTATATCCGGCTGGTATTGACCGGTCTGTTTGTGTCGGGCTCCACAGTCATCGCAAATATCGTATTGCACAGATCGCACGCTGTGGTACTGACAAACCTGCTGATATTCATATATTTCCTGCTGCTGCTGATATTCAAGAAACAGGTAATAGAGATATACAAACGCAGGCCGGGCGTCAAGCTGATGTTCAGGCTGTGCTCCGTGCCCCTTGTGCTTGAACTGATCAAAGACACATATTTTCTGCACTACACAAATTCGTTCGTCTTTTATATCTTTATACTTATCCTGCCGCTTTTCCTTTTTGACAGGCCGCTGTATGTATTCTGGTATATCACCGGATTTATCATGGCATTTCTGTTCTCGGACTGGCTGTTCTGCACGCAGGAGGTATTCGTGACAGACACGGTGCATGCCCTTATCTGCTGGCTGGCGAGCATATCGATGTCCATGAGTATGCTGCACATCAAGACGAATTCGGCGGAACTCTATCTGGAATCTGTAGCGCGTTCCGAGCGCCATGTGCTGTCGGGGCTCAAGAACCAGTACGCGTTCACAAACGGGATGAGTATTTATTTCGATTCGACTGTGAATCTGCTTTCGATAGACTTAGACGACTTCAAATTCTTCAATGAAACATACGGCCATCAGGCCGGCGACGAGATAATAAAGGAATTCGCGAATGTGCTGAAAGAGACATTCGGCGAAGAATACTGCTTCAGCTGGAGCGGAGACGAGTTCCTCATCGTGACACACGAGAACGGCGACAAGCTCGTCGAAGGACAGGTGGACCTGCTGCGCGAGCGCACAGCCGTAATGTATATCGATGACCAGGTGATAAGGCCGAAATTCACATCCGCCTGCATAACGGGCGAGTGCTCCGACGCGAAAAGCATGAACAAAATGGTGCATGCGGTCAGAAAGCTCCTCTCGATAGCGAAAGCAGAGAATAAGGGCGGCAGCATGTACCGCACCATGGATCAGTTTATGATAGACCAGGCGGAAAGAAAGGGCGCGCCTATCTCCCAGGATATGAGGGACAATCTCACCGGACTGCTCAATGTAAAAGCGTTCACCGCGCAGGTGGAACTTGCCGCCGGGAGCACGATGGACTTCAGCAGAGAGCCGGTATTCGTATATTTCAACATATCTAATTTCAGGAGCTTTAACAGGGAGTTCGGATTTTTCGAGGGCAACAGTCTGCTGAGACATGTCGCGGATATCCTCAGAGTAGAATTCCCGGAGAACATTCTGACGCGCTTCGGCGAGGACCATTTCATAGTGTGCACATACGCGGACAATATTATCCAGAGGGTAGAGTCCGCCAACCAGCGCTTCCAGAAATACGCAAACGGCGTGAATATGCGCCTCTGCGCCGGGATCTATCAGTATAATAAAGGCACGCAGGCCGACTACGCCTGCGACTGCGCGAAGGCGGCATGCGACAGCATACGCGACAATGCCGAACGTATATACCGCTGGTTCGATGAAGAACTCGAGCGTGTCGTTTCGATACAGCAGCACGTGCTCAATCACTTCCACGAAGCAATGCGAGAAGGCTGGATACAGCCGTACTATCAGCCGGTCGTGCGCGGCATAAACGGCCGCGTGTGCTCGTTCGAGGCGCTCGCCAGATGGAACGACCCGGAATACGGCGTGATATCGCCCGCCGACTTCATCAGCATACTCGAACGCCGGCACCTCGTCGACAAGCTTGATATGTTCATCGTTGAGAAGGTATGCGAAGGATTTACGACCCGTGAACGCTCGGGAAGAAACATCGTGCCCATATCCGTCAATATCTCCAGGCAGGATCTTGAAAACGGCGATATAGCGCAGCGCATCCTCGAGATCGCCGACCGCACGAATGTGGAGTACGGGAATATCATCATCGAGGTAACGGAAAGCATAGCCGACGCCGATCATGACATGATCAGGGCGTTCATAAAGAAATTCCATGATGTGGGCATGGAGGTGTGGCTCGATGACTTCGGGAGCGGCTACGCTTCGTTCGATATACTGAAAGAATTCGAATTCGATACAGTGAAGCTCGACATGAGATTCCTCGAGGATTTCGACCCGAACGGCAAGAGCGTCCATATAATAGAGGAAATATCCGAGCTCATACAGAAACTGGGCATGCATTCCCTTATAGAGGGTGTAGAAACGGAAGAACAGGTCCGGTTCCTCCGCAATGTCGGTATAGAGATGCTGCAGGGATACTATTTCTCAAAGCCTGTTCCGCTCGGAGGGGTCGAAACACAGGTCGGCAAGGGAAAGGCGCTCGGCACCGAGACAGTACACGAGCGCGAATACTATACGAACCTCGGCTCGATAAATCCTTATTCGCCTGTGGCGCTCGGACTTACGCCGAAAGCCTCCACACTTATCGACGGTCTCCCCGCGGCTATCGTGGAGATCGAGCAGGATACCGGGAAAGTATATATCATGCGCACGACCCCGGCGCTCAGGCGGCTCGTGAACGCTGGGGAGCTTGATTTCGAGAAACTCGGGCGCGGCCAGTATGCCGAATGCATGAAAAAATACGCCGACAGTATGGAATGGGTCCATATCGATAAGGAATTCACAAGCATAGGCCACGCTGTCGTGAATATCTGCAAGATCGGGACAAATCCCGA
>JAZAUJ010000065.1:0-6068 GCA_036342375.1 Anaerovoracaceae bacterium
ATATACAGAGGCGGGATGAACAGCATCGATGCCGGCCAGTATGAGGCCGCGCACTCGCTCGGGCTTACGAAGCACCAGACGATGATGGGGATCATTGTGCCGCAGACGCTGCGCGTCGTGCTGCCGCCCGTTACAAATGAAGCGATAGTGCTCATCAAGGATACGGCGCTCGTTTCGTGTATCGGCGTTTACGACCTGATGCGGAATTCGAAAGTGTTCGTGAGCAGGGACGTCAATCTGACTGCCTATGTGATCGCGGGCGCGATATATCTGCTGTTCACATTCCTGATGACAGTATTCGCGAACTACCTCGAGAGGCGCGTTTCGAAGTATGACAGCAAGGGAGAGTGGTAGTATGGCGAAGATACTTGAGATGAAAAACATCGTTAAGGAATTCCCGACGGTAACGGCTGTGGACAATGTGGACTTTTCGGTCGAAGAGGGCGAGACGGTCGCGATCATCGGGCCGTCGGGCTCCGGAAAGAGCACGCTCCTTCGCTGCGTGAACTCTCTCACACGCGTTACATCCGGAACGATAATCATCGACGGACAGACGATCGTGTCTGCAAAGCCGGGCGATCCTCAGAATAAAAACCACGAGGCGAAATATATTCCCGACAAGGAGCTGCTGAGGATATGCGCCGAGACGGGGATGGTGTTCCAGCATTTCAACCTGTTCCCGCACATGACGTGTATGAAGAACATCACATACGCGCCTGTCAAAGTGAAGGGGAAGACGCAGGAAGAAGCGGAGAAGAAAGGCCGCGAGCTTCTGGATCTCGTCGGGCTTTCCGACAAGGCGGACGAATATCCGGGCCGGCTGTCCGGCGGCCAGAAGCAGCGCATCGCTATAGCGCGCGCTCTTGCGATGGAGCCGCGGATAATGCTGTTCGACGAACCGACGTCGGCGCTCGATCCGGAGATAACAGGCGAGGTGCTCGCGGTCATGAAAGAACTGTCCGCGGAAAACAGGACGATGGTGGTCGTGACGCATGAGATGGCGTTCGCGAGAGAAGTGGCGGACAGAGTCGTCTTCATGGACCACGGGAAAATAGTAGAGGAAGGGACCGCTGCACAGATATTCGACGAGCCGGAGAGCGGGCGTCTGAGAGATTTTCTCAGCACATTCCTCACGGCGTAAGCTCAGATGATGATATGAAGAGCGCGGAGAACGGCATCAATGCCGGACTCCGCGTTTTTTCGCGGCGGCGCGCGGCCCGGATCCCTGCATTGATGACAGTTGAATCAAAGCTCATGTCTGAGATTAAATTATGTAGTTTGACGTAAGCACACCGCGGTGATAAGTTAGAATCAGAAGACGATAAACAATGCATGGATACATATTATTGTTGTTCGAAAGGAGATCGAAATGGCCAAAAGAAAAACAATCCCTGATTTTATAAAAATGATGGAAGCGGGAGAAAAAGTGACATGGGTCACCGGTTATGATTATCTGACAGCGAAGTACGAAGAGAGAGCGGGGCTCGACATGATACTCGTCGGCGACTCGCTCGGCATGGTCCAGTATGGATATGACACGACATTCCCTGTCACGATGGAAGATGAGATCAGACACTGCCAGGCTGTAAGACGCGGCGCGCCGAACACGTTCGTCGTAGGCGATATGCCGTATATGTCATATCAGATCTCGAACGAAGAGGCGATAGAAAACGCCGGCAGATTCATTAAGGAAGCTGACTGCGACTGCGTCAAGCTGGAAGGCGGCACGCCGGCGATCGTCGAAAGAATGAAGGCGATCACGGGCGCGGGCATCGCCGCTATCGGCCATATCGGTCTCACGCCTCAGTTCATGGCGCAGATCGGCGGATACAAAGCTCAGGGCAAGAGCGCTGAAGCTGTCAAGAGCATGATAGACCAGGCCAGGGCTCTCGAAGAGGCCGGCGCGTGGGCGATCCTCGTAGAAGGTGTTCCTACTGTAACAGGCAAGGCCATCAAGGCTGTTTGTGACATTCCTATTTACGGCATCGGCGCGGGTTCGTTCACAGACGGACAGCTCATCATCTACGCTGACATGGTCGGCTACTACGATGACTTCACACCGAAGTTCGTAAAGAAATACGCAAACATCGGCGAAGAACTCCTGAACGCGTTCACGCAGTATGTAAAGGAAGTAAAGGATCAGACATTCCCGGACGACGCTGTACATGCATATAAGATCGATCCGGAAGAAGAAGCCAAGGTCGAGAAGATGATCGAGGAGATCAAAAAGAACAAGTAGTGTTTTCTCCTGACAGATAACAGAATATGAGGCAGCTGTGATTTCGGCAATGCGCGGTCGCGGCTGCCTTTTATTTTTTCCCGTTTTCCCGCTGTCTGTTCATGAGCTCCCATTCGGACCGCGTCATCGAATAGCAGATGATGTCATGCGCGGTGCCGTAGTAAAACCGGAACGCCTGCCGCAGCGTCCCTTCGCGCACGAATCCGAGTTTGTTTATCACGTGCTGGGAGCGGATATTGGTCGGATCTGTAGTGATGGATATCATATCAAGGCGCAGTTCCTCGAATCCGTAGCGTATGATCTCGCGCGCCGCCTCCGTCATGATGCCGCGGCCCCAGTACTTTTCGGCAAGAGAATATCCGAGTTCCCGGCATTTTATGTCCGGGCGCTTCACATCCGGCGTGAGTCCTATGCTGCCGATGGCTTTCCCGTATTCGGATTTCGACCCCGGCGCGATGCCGCTCATCCTTTCCGGTGTTTTCAGCATGATCTTCCATGTGCGTTCCGGATTGAAGACGGTCCTGATGCGGTGGCGGGACTCGCGCACGCTCTTATGCGCGGCCCAGCCGGCCTTCGGACCGACATTCGGGTTCTGAGCGTACTCGAACAGATCCTTCGCGTCGCCCATGCGCCAGCCGTCCAGAATAAGTCTTTTTGTCTCGAGCCGTTTCACATCACTCATAACAAATATATTTTAGAACAATGGGTCCGTCCATGCAATAGACGCGTCTGCTGCGAAAGAGCGCGCGGAGCCTTGACATTCCGGCGCGCATTGTGGTATCTTTTTATTCGTAGCCCGCATATCATGAGCGGGTCGTGACTGCGGGGCGTTGGCGCAGCTGGGAGCGCGTTTGACTGGCAGTCAAGAGGTCACGAGTTCGAGCCTCGTACGCTCCACCACATTAAATCCTATATCGTCGCATCACGACGCATATAGGATTTTTTTCAAAGATTTCCGCCGCGCGGCGCAAATATGGCGGAAAAATTTTTATCCGGCATCAGTCCGGCATCTGAAAAAGCAGCCTATCTGCAGCTTATTTTTATATAGACTTTTTCTAATAATCGCCCTTGATTTGAGCTGTTTTCTGCATTTCGGGGAGGGATATTTTTTTTTGAGCGAACATTGAAAAAATGTCCCCAAACCCGTTGACTTAGCTTTTATTTTATAATAGAGTAAATGCTCAGAAAGGGAATTATTTATTAGATAAGTACGATAGTACGATTCAACAGGGGTGGATAAGGATGACTCACAATAGACCGTAGGAGGGTTCCCGGCCGCGTGATTTGAGGATGCGGCTTTTTGCAGTGCTGATGACGATACTGGTATGTGTATCGCTCATGCCTCAGATCTCAGGCGCGGCGTTCGCCGATGACAATACCGCATATAAGGTAACATTTGACGTAGGCGGGCACGGGACGGCGCCGGACGCGATCCAGGTGAAAGCCGGGGAGAAAATACCGGCTGAAGATCTTAAAGCGCCGGAAGCAGAAGGCTGGACATTCGAAGGATGGTATAAGGAAACTGATACGCAGAACGCCTGGGACGCGGACACAGATGTCGTGAACGCGGACACTACGCTCTACGCGAAATGGGATGAAGCAGCAGACAGCGGATCCTCGCAGGGCGGCGGCATGACTGTAAAAGGCGCTGCAATTCCTGAATATGTCTATCTGGACGGGAGCTCCGGCGACGATTCGAAGGACGGCTATACCGAAAAGAACGCGGTGAAGACATTCGCGGCCGCGAAGGAAGCGCTGAAAAAACTCGACGCGCCGAAAGGCATTATAATCACCAATACAGTAAAGATAAACGGAAGCGAGAAATGGTCTCTGTCCGGGATCGATAATGTAAAGATCTACAGGAAAGACGGCTGTTCGTTTGATATGGTCTCGGTCCTGTCCGGCACACTGACGCTTGAGGATATCACTCTTACGGGCACAAAGATCGACGGCAGCGCGGTCCGCCAGAGAGGTTCTGTCGTATCAGTGTACGGCGGGGACTCGAAGCTGGTCATGAACAGCGGTTCTGTTATTGAAAACAATGACAACAGCAGTAACGGAGAGTTCGCCATAGGCGGCGGAGTTTACATCGATGAGGGAACTGCCCTGATCAGCGGCGGGACTGTAAAGAACTGCAAGTCCATTCTCGGCGGAGGGATCGGCGCTCTGTACAAGGGCTCTGTCATACTGGAGTCGGGAAGCATTTCAGGAAATACTGCCGGAAGATCGGACGCTTCGCATCAGAGCGCGGGCGGAGGAGTTTTCCTCGGAGAACAGTCTAATATGACGATGACCGGCGGCAATGTCAGCGATAACTATTCGTGGTACAGCGGCGGCGGTATCGCACTTGGTTCCACAGGAAATTCGATATGGGTATATGACGACAGCAGAGGCTATACAGGAAAGAATACTTTCAGTATGTCAGGCGGCACGATCAGCGGCAACAGCACCCGCAGCTGCGGCGGCGGCCTTTTCGTGCAGGCGAACACTGAGGCGACGATCACCGGAGGAACGCTGTCGGGGAACAAGGCTGAATGCGATACATGGGACAGCATGTACGGCGGAGGCGCAGTGTACGTGAACTACGGTGTAAGAAACAATCTGCATTTTCCGTCGGGAGTACTCAGACTGAAAGATGTTGAGATAACAGATAATGAGGCCGCGATCCGCGGAGGCGGACTGGCGGGATGCACCACATCGAACTCGACGATATGTCTGGAAAACGGGAGCGTTATTTACAGCAACCGCGTGAAAGATGAGAAGCAGACCGGAAGGGAAATATATATCTCGGAGAAGTCTGTGGATGGCGATATCAATATTGTTTCGCCGTTCATGCTCGGAGGCGCGCCGTACCTCTGGCGTGACAGCAATACAAAAGAATATATCGATGCCGGTGATCTTACGACGGATAAATCACTTGCGCTGTACAATGATTACACCGCGAATGATCCGGAAATACAGAATGCGGTCTCGAAGGCCAGGGTGCACATCACGGGCAATTCATCCGACACCCGCGGCGGCGGCATTGGCGCGAACGGATCGGTATATATCGGAACATCCGACGATGACACGGTAGACATTTCAGTCTCAAAGATGTGGGACGATGACGGCGATACGGCGAACAGACCTGATTCCATCAGATTCTGGCTCCTGAGAGACGGCCAGAGAGTCGCGATAGAGACGATGACGAAAGACTCGGACGGCAAGTGGCAGGCTGTCACATTCAAAGACATGCCGAAGGAGGACGCGTCGGGACACGAATATAAATACACCGTTGAAGAGGATATGGAAGGCATGCCTGAGGAATATCAGTCATACGTGCTGACCGGCGGTGAAAACAATTATACGGTAGTTAATACGACTCACGGCGTTAAGGATATCCCGGTCATTAAAAGCTGGGATGACAATAATGACGAAAAGGGCATCAGACCTGATTCAATAACAGTGAGGCTGCTCGCGAACGGAAACGATACCGGAAAGTCCGTCACGCTGAGCGCGGACGGCGGCTGGAAAGGTTCGTTCACGGGACTGCCGGTAAAGGATCTTGATGGAAATGAGATAGAATATTCTGTATCTGAGGACGAAGTATCCGGATACGCATCGGCGATAGTAGGCGGTGAAGACGGCGGATTCACTATAACGAATTCAATTACGCCGAATGATGAAAATCCTCCTGTGACGCCGCCTGATGACAATCCGCAGGACGAAAACCCGCCGGGAAATTCGGTAAGCACGCCGGGATCGAATCCTGAGGGTCCGGTCACGGGCGATACGGGAAACATTTCGCTCATACTGCTCGTAATGGTAGCGGCGCTCGGCGGGATCGGGC
>JAZAUJ010000066.1:0-5977 GCA_036342375.1 Anaerovoracaceae bacterium
AAAGATACTGCATCGTCTTCGTCTCGATATGGGCTCTCGGGAATTTGTCGTTCGGGTTGAAAGCCTCTTCTCTCGTAGCGCCCGTGAGGATGTTCCTGTATTTCGTCCTGACGAACGCCGCGCCCTTTCCGGGCTTAACGTGCTGGAAGTCGATGACTACGTTCGGCTCTCCGTCCATTTCAAATGTGATGCCCTTTCTGAATTCTCCTGCGCTGATCATTATATTCTCTCCGTTTCTCTTTTTGTTTCATCTGAAGCGCCGCCGCTCCGGCGGGCCGCAATATATTATATCAAAAACATATGTGCTAAACAAGTAACCTACGGCATCTGTCCGCTGCCGCCCATGACCTCGCCGATGATCTCGTACACGTCTTTCATCATTATCGAAAGGCGCATCGAGCACTGGAGATATTCGGCCGCCACGGGGTCCTGATTCAGGATGCCCATGAGTTCCTGCATCGCCGCCGTCGCCTCCTGGCCGACTTCCTCGCCCAGGACCTGCTTCGCCTGCACATCCATCTGCTTCTTCATAAAATCGTCCATCATGCTCTTGAGCTCGGGATTCTGTTCGAGTTTCTGCCTTGCGGCGTCGAACCGTCTGAACTCCTCAGACTCTTTTATAGCCGTCTGGAGATTGTGAGCTTCGTCATAAACGTTCATCTGTATCCTCCGATCAAACTTCCATGAATATCGGCAGTATCACAGGGCGTCTGCCCGTCGTGTCGAATATGTATTTTTTGAGGTCGTTGCGAAGCACGCCCTTCATGGCGTTCCAGTCGCGGATGCCGTCGTCGGCGCATTTTCCGAGCGCCTTCGCCGCTATGCTCCTGGCTTCATCCATGAGCCCCTCGTTCTCGCGGACGTATACGAATCCGCGCGACACGAGATCCGGCCCTGAAACGACTTCTCCCGTCGCTCCGTCTATGGACGCGACTACGATGATGAGCCCGCTCTCAGAGAGCAGCCTCCTGTCCCTCATAACGATCTCGCCGACGTCGCCCACTCCAAGCCCGTCGACCATCACAGCGTCCGCCGGGACGCGTTCATCCAGTATCCGGGCTCTTCTCGACGTGACATTCAGTTCCTGTCCGTTCTCCATGATGAAGATATCGCTTTCCTTCATGCCGAGTTCGAGAGCGAGATCGGCGTGGGCCCGAAGGTGACGGAATTCCCCGTGCACCGGCATGAAAAATCTCGGCTTTATCAGCGAATGCATGAGCTTGAGTTCTTCCTGACAGGCGTGGCCCGAAACGTGCGTCTCGGCAATGTCGGAATATATGACTTTCGCTCCGAGTTCCGTAAGATTGTTCACGATGTTCGCGACGAGCTTCTCGTTTCCCGGAATCGCGTTCGACGAAAGGACTACCGTATCGTCTTTCTTGATTTTTATCGCCTTGTGCTCGTTCTGCGCCATGCGCGCGAGCGCGCTCATCGGCTCGCCCTGGCTTCCCGTCGTAATGATGACGAGATGTCTGTCTGACACGTTTTTCGCCTCGTTCACGTCTATGAGGACATTTTTCGGTATCTTAAGATAGCCGAGTTCATTCGCGAGCGTAACGATCTTTTCCATGCTCATCCCGGACACTGCGACTTTTCTGCGGCTCTTCGCAGCAATGTCGATTATCTTCTGTATCCTGTGCACATTCGACGAGAATGTCGCGATGATGATCCTGTTCTTCGTATCGCGGAATATGTTCTCGAGCGTGTTGCCGACCACGCGTTCCGACTTCGAAAAGCCGGGGCGCAGAGCATTGGTGGATTCGCACATCATGAGAAGCACGCCCTTCCTGCCTATCTCAGCGAGCCTGCCGAGGTCGATCGGTTCTCCGTCGACCGGCGTGAAGTCCACTTTGAAATCGCCGGAATGGAATATCCGGCCGACAGGCGTGTCTATGCAGAGGCAGACCGAATCCGCGATAGAATGTGTGACTCTTATCGTTTCTATCGTGAACGGCCCGAGTTTTATCACGTCACCCGCTTCTATAGGGTGCAGCCTTCTCGTGAGGCCGTGTTCCTCGAGTTTATACTGTATTAGTCCGAGCGGAAGCTTTGTGGCCCATACGGGGACATCTATCTGCTTTTCGAGATATGGTATCGCTCCGATATGGTCCTCGTGGCCGTGCGTCACGATGATGCCCCGTATTTTTTTTGCGTTTTTTATGAGATATGTGAAGTCCGGTATGACGGCATCAATGCCGAACATATCGTCTTCGGGGAATGACATCCCGCAGTCCACGACTAATATATCGCTGCCGTATTCTATCGCGGTGATGTTCTTCCCTATCTCATGCAGTCCGCCGAGCGGTATTATTTTCAGGCTCCGCCTCTGCCCGGACGATCTTCTTGTATTGCTCATTCGCACTCCTTAGCGGCGTCAGTTATTTCGCGACAATGTTGAGAAGTTTGTCTGGCACCGGCACCACTCTTGTGATATCGAGGCCGCTTACAAGTTCTTTCACTTCGTCGCTGTCCATAACCGTCTTTTCGAATTCTTCTCTGCTGAGGCCGGCAGGCACGCTGAGCCTGGCCTTTTTCTTCCCGTTCAGCTGCACGACGATCTCCACTTCGTCTCTCTCCATGGCGTCCGCTTCCCATACAGGCCATTTCTCGTCATGCACAGAATCCGTCTTGCCGAGATGCTGCCACATTTCCTCACAGACATGGGGAATGAACGGCGCGAGCATGATAACGAGATTTTCGCACGCGCATCTGAAGAGCTCGACATTGAAATCGTCCTCTTCCTTGTACTTGTACATGAGGTTCACGAGTTCGTGCACCGACGCTATCGCCGTGTTGAAATTGAACCTTTCGTCTATATCGTCGCCGACCTTTTTGCATGTCCAGTTCATCTTGTATCTGAGTTCCCTGTCATGGTCATCTCTGAGCGTATAGACAGACGACCCGCTGCCGTACTTTTCGACGAATTCATATATGAGCGTGTAGACTCTGTTAATGAATTTGTAGCTTCCTTCGACGCCCTGGTCGGACCATTCGAGTTCTCTTTCAGGCGGCGCGGCGAAAAGTATGAAGAGCCTCGCGGTATCAGCGCCGTACTTATCGAGGATCTCTTCCGGCGTCACAATATTGCCGATCGATTTTGACATCTTTTTGCCGTCTTTGATGACCATTCCCTGAGTGAGGAGGTTCTGGAACGGTTCGCCCGCTGTCACCATATCGCAGTCGCGCAGTACCTTCTGGAAGAAACGCGCGTAGAGAAGGTGCATGATGGCGTGTTCGACCCCGCCGATGTACTGGTCGACATTCATCCAGTAATCAGCCTTCTCTCTGCTGAACGGTTCGTCCTCGTTGTCAGGATCGCAGTATCTGAGGAAGTACCACGACGAGTCGAGGAACGTATCCATCGTATCTACCTCCCGCCTCGCGGGCTTGCCGCAGACGGGACACGTCGTCTCGACGAACGTCTTGCTCGTCGTTATCGGCGATTCGCCCTTTCCTGTGAATTCGACATCCTCAGGAAGAAGGACCGGGAGATTTTCCTCTTTCTCCGGCACCCATCCGCAGTCATCGCAGTATATCATCGGGATCGGGCAGCCCCAGTATCTCTGGCGCGAGATGATCCAGTCGCGGAGCTTGTAGTTTACGGTCTTCTCCCCGATGCCTTTCTTCTCGAGCCATGTATACATCTTTTCTATAGCGTCGCGGTTGTTCATGCCGTTGAACTCGCCGGAATTTATGAGCGTTCCTTCGGCCGGCGTCGCGTGAGGGAGATCGTTGAGATCGATGCCTTCTTCGTGCGTATCGACGACCGGTATGATGTCGAGCCCGTATTTTTTCGCGAAATCGAAGTCGCGCTGGTCATGCGCAGGCACGCCCATGACCTGGCCTGTCCCGTACGATATGATCACATAGTCCGCGACGTAGATCGGGAGTTCGTCGTGCGTGAGCGGATTCACGCAGTAGCGTCCGGTGAACACGCCCGTCTTTTCCTTGTTCTCAGCGCCTCTTTCTATCTCTGTCTTGCGCTGGGCCTCTTTGATATATTTATGGACTTCATTGTAATATTCGCTGCCTTCGGGCACGAGCTCATCAATGAGCGGGTCTTCGGGGGCGATGACCATGAATGTCGTTCCGAACACTGTATCGGGCCGCGTCGTAAATACTTCGAATTTTTTCTCCGAACCGACAATGTCGAATCTGATATTGCAGCCGACGCTCTTGCCGATCCAGTTCCTCTGCATCGTCTTTACCTTGGCCGGCCAGCCCGGGAGTCTGTCGAGCTCGGCGTCGAGTTCCTCTGCGTAATCCGTGATCTTGAGGCACCACTGCGAAAGCGTCTTCTTTTCGACTTCCGTCTTGCATCTCTCGCATTTTCCGTCCACGACCTGCTCGTTCGCGAGCACGGTCTGGCATCCGGGACACCAGTTCACCTGCGTCGGCTTTTTATATGCGAGCCCCTTATCATAGAATTTGAGGAATATATACTGCATCCATTTGTAATACGAAGGATCGCACGTCTGCACTTCCCTGTCCCAGTCGTATGAAAGTCCGAGCTCTCTGAGCTGGCGCTCCATCTCGTGGATATTGTCCCATGTCCACTTCGCGGGAGGTATATTATTCTTTATCGCTGCGTTTTCCGCAGGAAGCCCGAACGAGTCGAACCCCATAGGCTGGAGCACGTTGTACCCCTGCATTCTCTTGAATCTGGCGAGGACGTCGCCTATCGCGTAGTTGCGGACATGCCCCATGTGGAGTTTGCCCGAAGGATACGGGAACATCACGAGCACATAGAATTTTTTCCTGTCGGGGTCCTCGTAAACCTTATATGCATTGTTGTCAGCCCATGTTTTCTGCCACTTCTTCTCTATCGCGGCGTGATCATATTTCCTTTCCATGTTATGCCTCCAGTCCGACCGTTTCACAGTCGGCCCATACTTTCTCTATGTTATATCTTTCCCTCATTTCTTCCGTAAGGATATTCACGATGATATCGCCGTAATCCATCAGTATCCAGCCGGATTCTTTCCTTCCTTCGATATTTTTCACAACGAGTCCCGCTTCTGCGAGGGCGTCTTCCACATCGTCTCTGAGAGCTCCGATCTGCCGTTCGTTGCGTCCGGAAGCCAGAATGAAATAATCCGCAAATGAAGATTTGCCGGCAATGTCTAATATCATGATATCTGTCCCTTTGTTCTTATCGATCGCCGCACCGGCGATCAGGGCGAGTCTCTTAGTATCCATTATCTATCTATTCTCCTTCCATCTGTTCGAACCACTCTTCCGCTCTCAGCGTATCCGGGTCGATATATACTCCCTGTTCTTTAAGATATGATACAGTTCCTCTCAGGCACTCGAGGCAGGCTTTATCCAGATCTTCATCCGCCAGTTTCCTCAGCCTGTCGACGCCCGGATAATCTCTGTTCGGCTCTGTCGCGTCCGCCAGGAACACTACTTTCTCAAGCTGCGACATCCCGGCGCGTCCTGTCGTATGGAACGACACGGCGTTTATCATATCTTCATCTGTCACACCGAACTTCTCTTTCATCATGACCGCCGCAAGTTTCCCGTGCGCGAGATTCGCGCTGCCTTTATATCTTTCGGGCAGCCCTGTCTCATCTATCAGCCTGTCCAGTTCATCTACGGGCGTGCCCCTGTACATGTCATGATACAGCGCCGCGGCCTCCGCCTTTTCCGGATCCGCTCCGTACTTCCCGGCCAGTTCGGCTGCGAGTTTCCTTACGCCTTCCGTATGGACTATCCTTTTTTTCGAGTAATGTTCTTCTATATATTTCTCAATAGAGTCCGTGTTCATCTATGTATTTCCGCACCCCTTCCGGTATGAGGCCTTCCGTGCTCAGCCCTTCCGCTATGCGCCTTCTCACATCCGTCGACGAAATGTCGAACCTCCGGTTCTGCAGGACAGTGATGCCGGCCGCATGCATTGATTCGTACCGCCTGGCCTTCTCGTAGACCTCTTCTTCGCGGTACCCCGGTCTTATTCCGACTATGATACCGAATT
>JAZAUJ010000067.1:0-5774 GCA_036342375.1 Anaerovoracaceae bacterium
CAGGTTCGATGCCCCTCCAGGTGAACATTATCCCGTTCGCCTGGAGTATCCACGGTACGCCGCTGTACAGTATCAATGCCTGTACGAGCAGCGGCGTGCCTCGTATTATCTCTACATAGACGCTCCCGATGATGCGGAGTACCCTGTGCGATGACATTTTCCACAACGCGAGAACGAGCCCGAGCGCGACGCCGATAAGAACGGCCACCGCCGTTATCTCGAGCGTCATGAGCAGGCCCGAATATGCTACTTTGATTCCTTCTAGATAGATCATATCCTTCCTTTCTCAAAAACGCGCACTGCCCCGCACCTGAGCGCGGGGCCGTGCATGCCCTGCACAGAGGAGCGGGGCTGTGTGATATATCAGTGTGAGATCAGTCAGCCGAAAGATTCCACTTCTTGAGGATCTTATCGAATTCTCCGCTGTCCTTTATGTTTTTCAGACCTTCATTGATCTTATTGCAAAGTTCCGTGTTGTCTTTCGATACCGCAAATGCGAAGTGCTCAGCGTCAAGCGTTTTTCCGACTATCTTGATCCCGCCCTTCTGCGAGATGTATTCCTGAGTGACCGGTTTATCGTTTATGAGCGCGTCGATCGTGCCGTTCTGCAGGTCCGTGACAGCTTCGTTAAGGCCGTTGTACACCTTGGCCTGCTTGATCTGGCCCTTGCTGGCCATATCCTGCACGGTGTCCGCTCCCGTCGTTCCGGTCTGCGCTCCGACGATCATATCGGATGTGAGGTCGTCCTTGCTCTTGATAGTATTGTTATCTTCTTTGACCGCGACAACAAGTCCGCTGTCATAATATGTGTCAGAGAAGAGCACCTCTTCCTCACGTTCCTTCGTATCGGCCATGCCCGAAGCAATGATGTCGATATTTCCGGATTTGATCGCGGGAATAAGTCCGTCGAACGACATGTTCTTCCACTCGAGTTTGAAACCCTGATCCTTCGCTATAGCTTCCATGATATCTACATCTGCTCCCGCGAGCTTGTCAGAATCTTTCTCATCCGTCGTATCAAATGGCGGGAATGTAGGTTCCATAGCGACTACATATGTCTTTTCTGACGAACTGCCGCTTCCCGAATCGCCGCCGCAGGCCGTGAGCGTGAACACTGTCACGAACGCGAGCGCGCATACGAGCAATAATTTTATCTGCTTTTTCATTTTCTTACGCCTCCAACAATGATATCGTTGTAAACACTCTCTGAGATGTCCCGGCGCTGCGCGGGCCCCGGCCGTCACGGCCTGTCCTCTGTCGCGCCGCCTAAAACATGACTTTATAAGAATACAACATTATTCATAAAAATGCAATACTGTTAATAAATATTTTCAGTCGGGTGTCTGATAGCCCGTTCTCCCCGCCGCGCCGGGCGAAAGACCCGCGGCCTTCACCGCATTGATATGATATAATATAGCAAGTCAGGGAGGATAACAATGTCATATATCAGGGAACTCGATCTCAGAACAATAAAACACTCCTGCATGATGGATATCACGGCCATGGTCAGAGAGTGCGTAAGGGAAAGCGGCGTCTCGGAAGGTATCTGCGTGGTGTTCACGGAACACACTACCGCCGCGGTCACAATAAATGAAAATGCCGATCCCGATGTCCGGAGAGATCTGGACAGCGAGCTCGGCAAGATCGTGCCGTGGGAAGACGGATACGCCCATATGGAAGGCAATTCCGCCGCCCACCTCAAATCCAGCCTTGTGGGAGCGTCGGAGACCGTCGTCATCTCAGGCGGCCGCCTCGTGCTCGGGACATGGCAGGGACTTTATTTCTGCGAATACGACGGCCCGCGGAGCCGCCGGTTCATTGTCAAAATAATAGAAGGATGATCTAGTCAGCGTTTACATACTTATCCGTTTTTTCGCCGATCGTCAGTATCCCTTCGTCGTGAGGGTTATAGTCTATCTTGACGTACGTGCTCACTTCGGGCGCGCCCGCTTCGATCGCTACCTTCTGGCATTCTTTAATGACTTCCATGATCTCGTCATAATCGCCTTCTATAGTCGTCTCGAACGGCGCGACGAATGTCTTCATGCCCTTCGACTTTATATACGCGATCACCTCGTCCACTATCCTGCATACTTCTTCATTGCTGACTCTCGCCGGCAATACCTGTATAGCTGCGCTTGCATGCATATCAGTCATCTCCTTCCAAATATCTGCATTGATAAGTAACTATTCTGATTTGATCCCACGATTATTATCCTTCGCCCGATATCTCAGGCGTACCGCCCTATTGTTCCGGCTTGCGCGCGCCGCCGGTCCAGGCGCCGGCAAGCGACCTCGCTTTTCTGAGCAGCGTATCCCTGTCGTTCGGGATCTCGCCGTCGGCGACAAGTTCGAACAGTTCTTTCAGTATCCTGCCGACTTCGGGCCCCTGCGGCACGCCCATCCTGAGTATATCATTTCCTCCGACAGCCATATCCGCGATCTTGAAGCATTGCTGCTGCCGTATCACATCGGCCGCTATAGCGCGGAACGCTTCTATCCCGCGGACGCGCTCGTCCCGGCAGAACGGCGCCTGGCTTTTCACATCGGCGAGTTCGAGCTGCGTAAGGAGTTCGAGCTTCTCGGGTCCGAATTTGTTCAGCATGCGCCGCGCGTGCTTCTCCGTCTGCTGGAACACGATGCCGTGGTAGTATATAAGCTCGGTCACCGTCTCGCGCGTCCTGTTGTCGAACCTGAGCCTGCGCATGACGCGGTCCGTGATCTCCGCGCCGGCGTGCTCGTGCCCGTAGAAATGGCCCCAGCCGTCGTCCGTCACCGTCTTGCAGCCGGGCTTTCCGATGTCATGGAAGAACGCCGCGATCTTCACGACTTCGTTATCCTCCGCGTTCTCGACGGCGTGCAGCGTGTGCTGCCACACATCGTAGCAGTGATAATCATTCTGCTGGTCGAGGTCGAACATCGGCGCCGCCTCCGGGATGAACTCGGCGACGACGTCGCGGAACTCATCGAGCGCCTGCCTCGCGGCGCTGCCCCGCAGTGTTTTCACGAACTCCACGCGGATACGCTCCGCGGAAATGTCATGCAGCAATGCCCTGTTCCCGATCGCCGCGTCCTTTGTTTCACGGTCAGCGGCGAACCCGAGTTTCGAGCAGAACCTCATGGCGCGCACGATGCGGAGAGCGTCCTCGCGGAACCGCTTTTCCGGATCGCCGACGCATCTCAGGACGCCGCGCTCAAGGTCTTCGCGGCCGCCGAACGGATCGACGAGCCCCCGTTCCTCGCTGTACGCCATCGCGTTCACCGTAAAGTCGCGCCGCGCGAGATCCTCTTCAAGGCTCCGCGTGAATGTCACCGCGTCCGGATGCCGCGAATCCGAATAGCCGCCGTCTATCCTGTACGTCGTGACCTCGTACGCCTTCCCGTGCAGGACGGCCGCGACCGTGCCGTGCTTCGCGCCGTAATCCAGCGTGCACAGGCCGGAACTGCCGAAGATCCCGATCATGTCGTCCGGCAGCGCATCGGTGCAGAAGTCCCAGTCGCCGGGCTCTGTACCCATCAGAGAATCGCGCACACATCCTCCGACGATGTACGCCTCATGCCCCGCAGCCCGGAGCAGCCACAGTATTTCCTTCACTTCGGAAGGGATATCTATCCTGATCTCGTAACTCATTTTTCGTCCCCGGACCGCCGCGCTCTCTTACAGCAGCGGTATGTATTTCTGCAGCGCGATTATCCACAGGAATATCGTGACTATGGAACAGACAGACGTGTACGCGACGAGCTGCGCCGCGAGTTCGTCGTTCCCGCCCATCTGCTGCGAGATAGTATAAGTGTTCACGGCAGTCGGAGCGCACATCGTTGCGAACACAACGATTATCTCGTAGTTATTGAAGCCGAGCAGTATCGCGACCGGTATCGCGACTGCGGGAGCGATAACGAGCCTTGTCGCTGTCGTCCAGAATATCTGCTTCGTGTATTTTTTCCCGGCCGAAAACGAGAAGCCCGCGCCGAGAAGCACGAGTACGAGGGGAGTCGCGACGGCGCTCATGTCCTTAATAATGTCCAGCGGCATTGACGGTATCTCCCATCCGGCGAGCGTAAAAATAATGCCGGCTGCGGCTCCGTGTATCAGAGGGTTCGTCGCTATGCCCTTCATCATCTTCGCGTAATCCGGCTTTCCCTCGTCGCGCAGAGCTTCGAACACTACGACCGACATGATATTGTATACGACGATCGTGATCGTGATCGCTAGCGCCATCAGGCCGAGATATTTTTCGCCCGCGACAGCCTCCATCACGGGCATGCCGACGTAAACGAGATTTCCTCTGAATATCGCCTGTATGATGACGGGCTCCTGCTTCCTGTCGCGGTTAACGCGCGGCACTATCGCCGCGGCGAGGATTATCACCGCTATCACAGCGGCCGGGATATATATAATGAGCCTGATATCGACGAACCCTCGGAAGTCGTTCGCGTACAGATTGTAGAATATCAATACCGGCAGGAATATCCTGAATACGATCCTGTTTGTCCCGTTCACGATATCCTGCGTAATAAATCCGACGCGCCGGCATACATATCCTATTACCATCAATGTCATCAGCGGGAATACCGCCGTGACTGCAAGCTTCATTACTTCAAGCATCTGCTACGCTACGGTGCCTCTCCTGTTCTCGAATTTCTCGTATTCTTTATCGTCCATGATCTGTTTGACGATCATTACCATATCATAGACCTCCGCATACGACGTGTACAGCGGGACAGGCGCGAGCCTGATGACATCAGGATATCTGAAGTCAGGAAGGACGCCGCGCGCCTTCATCGCCGCGTTTATCCGTATGGCGTCCTCATGCACGAGCGCGACGTGCCCCGTCCTGCGCTCATCTTCGCGCGGATTGCCGACGCTGAAACCGTACGGCGCGAGCACTTCATCGATCAGATACATGAGGTAAGCGGTTATATCGAGCGATTTTTCTCTCAATGCATCAATGCCCGCCTCCGCGATCATTTCCAGCGATCCCTCGAGAGGCGCCATTGAGAGTATCGGGGACGTCCCGACCTGCCAGCCTCCGGCGTATCTGGCGTGCTCGAACTCGAGGGGCAGATCGAACTGCTTTTCATTGTCGTAGCCCCACCAGCCCGCGAGCCCGGGCTCTCTGTCGAAATGCTTTTTGTTTATATAAAGGCCCGCGATGGCGCCGGGCCCCGCGTTCATATATTTATACGTGCACCATACAGCGAAGTCCGGATCTATCTCCTTAAAGTCATGCGGGACGACGCCGATAGAATGGCACAAGTCGAAGCCCGCATATATGCCGCGCTCCCTGGCGGCGTCGGCTATTTTTTTCATATCTATGAGCTGCGCGCTCCTGTAAAGCGCCGACGGCAGCAGCACGAGGCAGACATCATCGGTCATCGCATCGATGATATCGTCTTCATAGATGTACCGCCCGTCGCGGCTCTCCACTGTCCTGAGCGCGTCCGCCGGGTCATATCCCGCGTTCCTCACTATGCTCATGAGAGCGTACCTGTCCGTCGGGAAATTAAGATCGTCCACAAGAATCTTATACCGTTCCTTCGTGGGGCGATAGAATGTGAGCACTGCCTGATGCACATTCACCGTCGTGCTGCCCGTGACAGTCACCTCTTCGGGATAGGCATTGATAAGAGGCGCGCTCAGCCTGCCCAGCTTATCGTGATAAAGGAAATACCCGTATTCGCCCCAGATATCGATGCCGCCGTTCTTCCAGGCGTCTACCGCCTCAGCAAGTTTCGCCTCGGCGTCTCTGCTCATCAATCCGAGCGAGTTCCCG
>JAZAUJ010000068.1:0-5769 GCA_036342375.1 Anaerovoracaceae bacterium
CGGTTATATATTGAGGAAATAATTCGGGAGGCGTTATATGGTCTGTTTGTTTATTGCTGAAGGCTTCGAGGAAATAGAAGCGGTTACGATATGCGACGTTCTGAGACGCGGCGGCGTTGAGATCAGGACGGTGTCACTCGGCGGGAAGATCGTTACGGGTGCTCACGGCATGGGGCTCACGACGGATATGAGCATTGATGATATCTCGGAGGACGCATGTGAGCTCGCTGTGCTTCCGGGCGGCATGCCGGGCACGACAAATCTTCTCGAAGACAGCCGGGTCACGGATTTTATTACGAAAATGGCCGGGGCGGAAGGAAAGAAAGTCGCGGCTATATGCGCGGCGCCGATGGTGCTCGGCAGGCTCGGGATACTGAAAGACAGACGGGCCGTTATATACCCGGGGATGGAAGAAGAACTGCATTGCCGCGAGGTCGGAAGCGGGAATGTCTGCGTTGACGGGGACATAATAACATCGAAAGCGCCCGGCACGGCGATGGAGTTTTCTCTTGCTCTGCTTAAAGAGCTGAAGGGGGAAAGCGCTGCTGAAGAGGTGCGGGAAGGAATTGTGTATGCGCGTTGACCGCCGGACGGATTACCATTTGCACACGACATATTCTGACGGCGTGTGCACGCCTGAGAAAGTGGTGAAGCTCGCGGCGGAAAACGGTCTCGAAGTGATAGCGATAACGGATCACGACGGTACCGGCGGCATCGCCGAGGCGCTTGCGGCCGGAGAAAAATACGGCGTCGAGGTCGTGCCGGGGATAGAATTCAGTACTGAGTTCGAGGGCGCCGGGATACATATGCTCGGATATTATATCGACCCCGAAAACGCTGCGCTCAGCAGGAAGTGCAGATGGATCCTTGATAAGCGCGAAAACCGGAACAGACGCTTTATCAGGCAGCTCAATGAAGATGACCTTGAGATCACCGAGGACGAGATCAGAGAGGGAAGGGATTCGGCATTCATCGGAAAGCCCGTTATAGCCGGCGCGCTTGTCCGCAAGGGATATTTCGGGAGCGAGCCGGAGGTGTTCGACAAAATATTCTCGACCGAAAGGTATAAGAATATAAAGAAAGAAAAGATCAGCACGATCGAAGCGATGGAGCTGATAAAAGGCGCGGGAGGAAAGCCGGTCCTCGCGCATCCCGCATTGATAGAAGATCTCGGCGCGCGCGGGACAGCTGAGTTCGACGCGAAGGTGGAAGACATCGTGGGCAGGCTCGTTGAAAATGGACTGTGGGGCCTGGAGTGCTATTATGCAGACTTTTCCGATGAAGAGGTGGAAAAGTATGCGGAGCTGGCTGACCGGTACGGGCTCGTGAAGACGAGAGGCTCTGATTTTCACGGGCGCGGCGGGCATTCGAGGATGTTTCAGGCACCGCGGCAGAGGTATAAAGGCATTGATGCGGAAAATGAATGATTTGAAGATATAGAAGGAGTGTAAAGATGAAAATCTACAATACGATGACGAGACAGAAGGAAGATTTTGTGACGCAGACCCCGGGTGAGGTCAGGATGTACGTCTGCGGGCCGACGGTCTACAATTTCATCCATATCGGCAATGCCAGGCCGCTCGTTGTGTTCGATACGATGAGGAAGTATCTCGAATACCGCGGGAACAAGGTGAAGTATGTGCAGAATTTCACTGATGTCGACGACAAGATCATCAACAGGAGCCGCGAAGAAGGCATCCCGCCGATGGATGTCGCGAATAAGTATATAAAGGAATTCTTCGACGACGCGGAATCCATGAACGTGAGAAAAGCCGATGTGCATCCGCGCGTTTCGGAGACGATGGACGATATCATCCAGTTCGTTCAGGATCTGATAGACAAGGGTTACGCTTACGAGGTCGACGGCGACGTTTATTACCGCGCGAGGAAGTTCGAAGGGTACGGCAAGCTGTCGCATCAGAATATAGACGATCTCGAATCCGGCGCTCGCATCATGATAGAAGAGAAGAAGGAAGATCCGCTCGACTTCGCGCTCTGGAAAGCGCGGAAGGAGCCGGATGAGATAGCGTGGGAATCGCCGTGGGGCATGGGGCGCCCGGGCTGGCACATCGAATGCTCTACGATGTCGCGCAAGTACCTCGGCGACACACTGGACCTGCACGCGGGCGGCCAGGATCTCATATTCCCGCATCACGAGAATGAGATAGCGCAGAGCGAAGCGCACAACGGGTGCACATTCTCGAATTACTGGATGCACAACGCGTATATAACGGTCGACAAGACGAAGATGAGCAAGTCGCTCGGCAATTTCTGGACGGTGCGCGATATACGCGAAAAGGGATTCAGCGGCGAGGCTATCCGCTACTTCCTGCTGTCGGGCCAGTACAGGAACCCGATAGATTTCAGCTTCGATCAGATGGAGCAGGCTACGCAGAGCCTTGCCCGCATGCAGAACGCGAAATCGAACCTCGAGTATCTCGAAAAGAGCGGCTCGGACGAGCTGACGGATGAGGAGAAAGCTTCGCTCGCCGGACTCAGCAAATACAAGGAAGAGTTCAACGCGGTGATGGACGATGATCTGAACACGGCCGACGCCATCTCGACGGTGTTCGAGATGATCTCGGCGATAAATAATCAGATCAGAGACGGTGCGTCGAAGGAGTACGCGAAAGAAGCTCTCGCATCAATGCAGGAGCTCTGCGATGTTCTCGGTCTTCTCCAGACTGAAGACAGCGGCGAGATCGATGACGAGATACAGAAGCTGGTGGATGAGCGTCAGGAAGCCCGGAAGAATAAGGACTTCGCCCGCGCTGACGAGATCCGCGACGAACTGAAGGCCCGCGGCATCACTCTTAAAGACACGCCGCAGGGTGTCCAGATCATTAAAGACTGATCATGGATCTAAATAAAATAAACACGACGGCGCTCGCCTTTCTGGGCGACGCCGTTTATGAAGTATATGTCCGGGAGCACCTCCTGGACCTCGGGCTGCAGGCGCCGGACAAACTGCACAGGGCCGCGGTCAGGTATGTGCACGCACCGGCGCAGGAAGCGGCGATAAAGACTCTGTTCAATGAACTGATAGAAAGCGAGCGGGCCCTTGTGAAACGCGCGCGCAACAAGCGGAGCGCGAGCAGGCCGAAAAACTGCACGCCGATCACATACAAATGGGCCACATCGTTCGAGGCATTGATAGGATATCTCTACCTGGAAGGCCGGACGGAGCGGATGGAAGAGATCATTGCGGAATCGATCGATATAATAGAGAGTACGTTTTAGGCGGCCGCGGGCCGCAAGGGCGAAGCGCGGCGCAGAAGGCCGCCGGAGTTCCCGGGAATGGAAAAGGAGAACGATATGAGCAGAGCAGACGATTTATTCGACGAGATGTGCGAAGATATCCTGGAAAACGGATATTCGACCGAGGGCCAGAAAGTCAGGCCGCACTGGGAGGACGGGACGAAAGCGTACACGATAAAGAAGTTCGGAGTCGTGCACCGCTATGACCTCAGCAAAGAATTCCCCGCTGTAACGCAGCGTCCGACACCGATAAAGTCGGCCGCGGAGGAGATGCTGTGGATATGGCAGAAAAAGTCGAATAATATCCACGATCTCGGCAGTCATGTCTGGGACTCATGGGCCGATGAAAACGGGACGATAGGAAAGGCATACGGTTATCAGCTTGGAGTGAAGTATGACTTCAAGCAGGGCAGGATGGACCAGGTGGACAATGTGATCTGGCTGCTCAAAAATGAGCCGTATTCGCGCAGGATCATGACAAGCATCTTCAATTTCGCCGACCTTAAGGACATGGCGCTCGAGCCGTGCGCCTACAGCATGACATTCAATGTCACCGGCAGCAGACTGAACGGCATATTGAATCAGAGGTCGCAGGACATCCTGGCCGCGAACGCGTGGAACGTCGCGCAGTATTCGATCCTGCTCATGATGCTCGCCCAGGTCACGGGATTCGAGCCGGGCGAATTCGTGCACGTGATAGCCGACGCGCATATCTACGACAGGCACATCCCGATCGTGAAGGAGCTGATAAAGCGCCCGAAATATGACGCGCCGAAGGTGACGCTGAATCCGGACATAAAGGATTTCTATGATTTCACGAAAGACGATATCATTGTCGGACCGTATGAAAAGGGCCCGCAGATAAAGGATATCCCGGTAGCGATATAAAGCGGGAGGTATCAATGCAGGCGATCGTAGCTGTTGATAAAAACTGGGGCATCGGCAACGGCGGGAAGCTGCTCGCGCGTTTCCCCGGCGACATGAAATTTTTCCGCGACAAGACGGTCGGAAAATCTATAGTTGTAGGGCGGAAGACGCTGGAGTCATTCCCTGACGGGAAGCCGCTGCCGGACAGGAACAATATCGTACTCACCGGCAACGAGGCGTACGCCGTGGACGGCTGCACGGTATGCTGCGGAAAGGAAACACTCCTGAGATTCCTGGAGGCTTTTCCGCGGGACGACATATTCGTGTGCGGCGGCGAATCCGTATACCGGGAGCTTCTTCCGGAGATAGACTCTGTCTGGGTAACGAAGATAGACCATGAATATGAAGCCGACAGACACTTCCCCGATCTCGACGCGGACAGCGATTTTGAGATCACATGGAAGAGCGAAACGCTGAGGCACAAAGGAATAAAATACCGGTTTTACAGATATGAAAGAAAAAAAGACTGACAGGACTAAAGGCGGCCGGTCCCGGGACCGGGGCCGGCAGCGGGCGGGCGGAGGACGCAGAAACGCCCGCGGCGGGTATCCGGAACAGGCGGGCGCGAGAGAGCCTGATCCGGATATTTTGATAGGCAGAAATCCGGTGATAGAAGCGCTCCGCGCCGGCAGGCAGATAGACAAGATATCCGTGCTGCAGGAGCCGGAGGGATCGCTGAAGATGGCAGCCGCGATGGCGCGCGACGCGGGCATACCGGTGCACTATGTGAAGCGCGCGGCGCTCGACCGCATGGCGGGCGGGCTGAATCATCAGGGCATCATCGCAAACGTCCCGGCGTATGAATACGCGGATGTGGCCGACATACTGTATCTCGCGAAGATGCGCGCGGAAGATCCGTTCATCATCGTGCTGGACGGCATCGAGGACCCGCACAATCTCGGGGCGGTCATCCGCACCGCGGAATGCGCCGGAGCTCACGGCGTCATCATCCCTGCCAGGCGTGCCGCGGGCATCACGGAAACAGTCGTGAAAACAAGCGCCGGAGCGGTCGAATACGTGCCCGTAGCGAAGGTAACGAACATTGCCGCCGCGATAGAGGACCTGAAGAAGAAAAACATCTGGGTCGCGGCCTGCGATATGGACGGAGAAGATTATTCCCGGGCGGATCTTTCAGGGCCGATAGCCCTCGTGATCGGAAACGAAGGGCGCGGCGTGAGCAGGATCGTCCGCGAAAAATGCGATTTCGCGGTGTCTATCCCGCTGAAGGGGCATATAGATTCGCTGAACGCGTCGAACGCGGCCGCTGTGCTGATGTACGAGATAAGAAGGCGCAGAGATGGATAGCAAATATGAAAACATGACATATGAAGAACTCGCGCTGATGTCGCAGGAAGGCGACGAGGACGCGACGGAGTACCTGATCCGGGAGTTCCGCGGCGACATCAGCGGTCTCGCGCGCAGGTATTTCATCGCCGGAGCGGACTCGGACGATGTCATGCAGGAGGCGATGATCGGGCTCGTAAAGGCGATCGGGACGTATGACCCTTCTCGCGAGGCGGGTTTCCGCACATACGCCGGCATCTGCATGAGCCGGCAGATCCTGACGGCGGCAAGGACGGCGTC
>JAZAUJ010000069.1:0-5767 GCA_036342375.1 Anaerovoracaceae bacterium
ATCGAAATCAGTTTTTTCGCCCTTGTCGGTATATCTTCTCCGAACAGATCCACGCATCCGTACTCAGTCACCACATACTGGACCGAATGCCTCGGCGTATCAACGTACACGCCCGGCGGTATGTTCAGCACGATCTTCGAGGCCAGGCTGCCGTCCTTCTTCTTCACCGTCGAATTGAAAGCGATGAATGACTTTCCGCCTTTCGAAGCGGCCGCGCCGATCGCGTAATCCATGTGGCCGCCCGTGCCGCTGTACTGCCTGCCCGGCAGACTGCTCGCCGCGACCTGACCGGCGAGGTCGACCATTATCGCGCTGTTCACGGAGATCATGTTGTCGTTCTTCGTGATATACTCGTAAAAATTCGTCACCGTATACGGCATGAAATAGACATCTTTGTTGTGGTCAAGATAGTCGTAATGCTCACGGTTCCCGAGCGAGAATCCCGCCACTGAGATCCCCGGCATGAACGTCTTCTTCGAGTTGTTCAGTACGCCTTTCTTCTGCAGATACCCCATGGACTGTGAAAACATCTCCGTGAACGCGCCGAGGTCCTTGTGATCCTGCAGCCCGTAGCCCACCGCATTCGGTATGCCGCCGACCCCGAGCTGGAGCGTCGCCCCGTCCGGCACGAGCTCAGTTATATATGACGCGATTTTCTCGTCCGTCTCCGTCGGGACAGGATTCTCCATCGTCACATACTCATAATCCTCCTCGACGATCGCGTCCATCTGATCGACCGAAACGAACGTCGAGCGGTCGCCGTAAACGTACGGGATGTTTTTGTTCACGACTCCGATGATCTTCTTGCAGTAAGGCAGTTCGATCGCGCGCTGCCCCGCGACCATCGGTCCTACGCTGCACAGCCCGTTCTCATCCGGCGGCGTCACGCCCACGAAACCTACGTCCGCGCGCACGACATCGCGGTTGTATCTGAACTGCTGCGACATCGACACCGGCACGAAGGAAACTATATCGTTCTCCGCCCTGTACTTCCGCTCCATCGCTCCGTAGAATGTGCAGAAGTACTGCACCATATCCTTCGTGAGATCCGGATCGCCGAAGCCGTAATCGAGGTACTTCCACTCTCCGTAGACCTTGATGCCCCTGAGCCGTCTTTCCTTCACGGCTTTCATCAATGCGCGGAGCAGAGGCTCGGGTGCGCTGTGTCCGCCCGGCTGAATGTGATCTCCGTCCCTGACGAAAGCGTCGATCGCCTCGTCCGCAGTCATGAGCTTTCTGTTGTATTCCTTCATAAAATCCATGTGGGTCTCCTTAAGCTTTCCGGGTTATTTTTTCAGCAATGCGCGGGCCGCTTCGGCCCCTGTGCTGAACGCCTTGTTATTCGACTCGCGGAATTTTTCCGGGAACTTCTCCTCGACTGCTTCACGCACGTACTCCTCTTTGAGATTTTCCGACAGGACCGCGATAGCGCCGAGCGCCACGACGTTCGCTGCTATCTCCTTGCCCGTCGCGTCCACAGCGAGTTCCGTCAGCGGTATCTCGTATACTTTCTTTTTCTCATTCAGACGCGGCGCTTTCTTTACGATGCCCGAGTCCGTGAGAAGTATGCCGTCCGCAGCGAGATCTTTCGTATATGTTTCGCACGCGAGCTGTGACATCGCGAGCACGAAATCGGGATGCGAAACGACCGGATACGCTATTGGATCGTCGGATATGATGATCTCCGATCTGCACGCGCCGCCTCTCGATTCAGGGCCGTACGATTTCGTGAGAAGGATCTCCTTTTCCTCTTTTATGCCGGCTGCCTGGGCTATTATATCACCCATCAGCATCATTCCCTGGCCGCCTGTGCCGCCGAATCTCATTTCATAATGCTTCTTCATTTCTGATCAGCCCTTTCTTTCTGCGCTCTTTCGATTATGGCCTGATACATTTCAGTATACTCGCCGCGCCTGTTCGTATCCACGAATTCTCCGATAACGACCTTCTTTTCGAGTTCTTCGTCGCTCATGCCGCGCGCCTGCTGTATCGTGACTGTTTTTTCAGGCCACGCCGCGATCATGTCCGCGCCTGTGCCGAGTCCGTTCAGCCTGCCGTAGAGCGTCGGGCAGTCGCACATTGCTTCGACTACCGAAAGGCCTTTATGCCTTATGCCGTTCTCTATGTATTTTATCAGCTGGTTCACATGGTATGTGGTCGCTCTCGCGACGTACGTCGCGCCGGAACCCTGCGCGAGCTTGCATACGTCGAAATCCGGTTCGACATTGCCGTAAGGCGAAGTCTTCGTCGCGGATCCGACAGGCGTCGTAGGCGAATACTGGCCGCCCGTCATGCCGTAGTTGTTATTGTTGAACACCACGACCGTGAGGTCCAGGTTGCGCCTGCAGGCGTGGATGAAGTGATTTCCTCCGATGGATGTGCTGTCGCCGTCTCCCGTCACTACTATGACGTGCAGATCGGGGTTCGCCATCTTTACTCCCGTCGCGTACGCGATAGGTCTTCCGTGATTCGTGTGGATGCCGCAGAAGTCTGTGTATCCGTTCGCTCTCGACGAGCATCCTACTCCCGAGACGATGACGACCTTGTCCTGATCGAGTTCGGCTTTGTCGATAGCCCTTATTATTGACTGAAGTACGATGCCGTTCCCGCAGCCCTGGCACCACATCTGCGGGAGTTTGTCTATCCTCATGTATTTATCGAAAATATGCATCTATTTCACCTCCATGATCTTATCGTAGATCTCTTCCGCCGTCATCATGGCGCCGTCGTTCCTCGTGACCTTCTCGACTTTCCCTTCCGTTCCGGGGATCGTCTTCACGACCTTGCTGAGCTGTCCTTCGTTCATCTCCGCCGTAATGACAGTCTTCGCCTTCGCGGCGTGCTTCATCAATGCTTCGTCCGGGAACGGCCAGAGTGTGATCGGCCTGAACAGCCCGACTTTCACTCCCTGCTCGCGCGCCTTGTCTATGGCGCCCTTCGCGATCCGGGATACTATCCCGATAGAAACGATCACGATGTCCGCGTCGTCCAGCCTGTATTCTTCGTACGATTCTATATCTTCTATGTTATTTGTGATCTTTCTCTGTATCCTGTCCAGTTTTTCGCGTATCTTCGCGTGATCCGCCGTCGCCGGGAATCCCGTCTCATCATGGATAATGCCGCTTACGAACCATCTGTATCCGTCTCCGAATTTAGCCATGCGCGGCACATCTTTGTTCACGATAGCGTCGTACGGCTTGTATGTCCTGTCCTTCGGCCCGTGAGGAGGCATCCTGTTTATTATCTTCACTTCGCCTTCGGCCGGTATCCTGATTTTTTCGCTCATGTGCGCCATCGTGGCGTCGCTGAGCATGATTACAGGCGTCCTGTAAGCCTCGGACAGATTGAATGACCTTATCGTTTCGGTAAAGAGTTCGCCAACTGATGACGGAGCCGTGACGATCACCGGGTGATCTCCGTGCGTCCCCCATCTGCTCTGCATTATATCGCCCTGCGCCGGCATCGTGGCGACGCCCTGACAGGGACCCTGGCGCTGCACGTCGACGAGCACGCACGGCACTTCGGCCATCATCCCGAACGAGAGGTTCTCCTGCATCAGAGAGAATCCCGGCCCGCTCGTGGCTGTCATGGCCTTGACGCCAGCGAACGACGCTCCGATGACGGCCGCGATAGACGCGAGCTCGTCTTCCATCTGCATATACTTCCCGCCGTATTCCGGCAGAAGCTGCGAGGCCCCTTCGGCGATCTCCGTTGCCGGCGTGATAGGATATCCGGCGAAAAATCTCATGCCCGCCTTTATGGCTCCGAGCACTACCGCCTCATTCCCGGTGAGGACCCTGTAATCGGCTTTTTCTTTTTTCTTTGCATTGCCGCTCATTATTCATACCTCCCTATCCTGATCGCGAAATCCGGACATCTCATCTCGCACATCATGCACAGGACGCATTTGCTCTCGTCCGTCATGACAGGCTTTCCTTCTTCATCCGGCGTAATAGCGTGCATCGGACACAGTTTCGTGCAGATGCCGCATCCCTTACAGAATGTAGTAAACAGATCGAAATTGATTTTCTTTTTGTTTTCCATGGCGCATCTCCTTTTTTCGGTTCAAATATATCACCGGATGAGATATAATACTAATATCGGAATTGTATACACGGTATTCCCTGACGGAATAACAGAGAGGTGTCAATGCATGAATATCGAAAATTACAGGAATTTCGTAGCGATAGCCGACTGCGGGACGATCTCCGCGGCTTCGAAAAAACTCCTCATAGCGCAGCCCGCGCTGACGAAGCAGCTCAAGAATTTTGAAGAAGAATACGGAACGGAACTGTTCATACGGCACTCGAGGAACATGGAACTGACCGAAGCCGGCAAGATCCTTTACCGGAAAGCGAAAGGGATCATATCGCTCGCCGACTCCGCCAGAAAGGAAATAGACTCGTGGACGGACGGCAAGAGCGGGAAACTCTCGATCGCTATCACGCCTTCGCATCCCGACGAACTGACGAGAGATCTCATATTCGGGTTCCATGACACTCACCCCGGCGTGGTTTTCGATATCCGCGAGGACACCACTCCCGCGATCATCAGGATACTGAACAATAACATGTCAGAGGTCGGGCTCATCCGGACGCCGAACAGACTTCCCGGAAATTTCGTAAGTGTGATAACCCTGCCCGAGCGGATGTACGTCATCGCGGCCAAATCGAAGAATTTCATAGATTCGGCAGCGCCGGAAGTGGACCTTGAAGATCTTGCGGACGTGCCCATCAGCGTGACGCGCGGATTCCTCCCCGTCATCTCGGAAGAATTCAGACGCCGCGGGATCGAACCCGATCTCTTCAGCATAGCCACATCGCGCCACTCGACGCTCAGCTGGGCGAAATCGGGGGACGCCGCCGCACTGCTGCCGCTGACCGACGCATCTAAACTCGAGACCGTCACGATGGCATGCAGGCCGGTAAAAGGAGAAGAGTTCACATCTGAAAGGGCGGTAGTTTACAACAACGACCTGGAACTGTCGGCCGTGGCGTCGGAATTCCTCGATTACTGCGAAGAATATATGGAAAAGAGAAACGCGCCGCGCGAGACCGGAGAAGAATAATGATAATCAAGACGAAGTACCCCGAACTTTTTATATTCGTATCTACAGCTGAAGACGGAGATATGTCGGAGCAAACGGCCGGAGTCGCTGCCGGTGCGGAAAATTACACAAAGTTCCTTAAAAAAACAGGCATTGATGATAAGCCTCTATATTTCCTCCATGTCCTGCATTCGGACAAGGTCACCGAATACCCCCTCGGGCCGGATTATCACGGCGAAGAAAACACGAAAACATGGCCGTTCGAAGATATCGCGGAGTTCATAGACACAGACGCGGTCGTTACCGATAAGCGCGGCACATATTTCGCGCTCGGATACGGCGACTGCAATCCGGTCGTAATGTACGACCATAAAAAGAGCGTGCTCGGCTACGCGCACTGCGGCTGGCGAAGCACGGTGAAGGATCTTCATCTCAGGGTGCTCTCCCGGATGACTGAGCGGTTCGGGACAGATCCCGCGGACGTGTGCGTCACATTCGGGCCGGCGATAAGGCCGGACTCATACGGATTCAGGGACAGGCCGTCGCAGGCCGATATCCCCGGCTGGGAGGATCATATCACATTTGACGGCGCGCTCTATCATATAGACCTCGCGGGTTACATGCGTTCGACATTGATAAGCGCCGGCGTCCCGGCGGAAGAGATCGCCATGCCCCTGGCGGACACTTACAAAGACGACCGCTTCTTTTCGCATTATAAAG
>JAZAUJ010000070.1:0-5764 GCA_036342375.1 Anaerovoracaceae bacterium
GACGTTGGTGACAGGTATTTCCTGTCACCTGAGACCGTTTTGAGCGTAGGTGACAGGTAGTTTTCCTGTCACCGAGCCCCGATTTAAGCGTTGGTGACAGGTATTTCCTGTCACTGAGTCTCGTTTTAGGCGTAGGTGACAGGTAGTTTTTTGTTTCAGGCATCTGAGCGCATAAGATATTGTTCCGGGCGCCTGGATTTTGGGCCCATTTTGAAATAGCCAAATGGGCCAACAATAATTCCAACGATCATGGACCCTCGATCGCGGAAACCGGTCCGGTCCCGCAAGGTAGAATGGGCTGACAGCCTGAGAACGTTGAAAATATTGTTGGCCCAAATCGAAATACGCGATCGGGCGAAAAATCTACTGCGTGGACCGCGCCCGGGTACTGCCGCGAACCAGCCGCGAACCAGTCGCGAACCAGCCGCGAACCAACTCCGAACCATCCGCGAGCCAGCAGCGAACCGGCCGGAAGGCGCTGACCGCCTTTTTTCGTCCTTATTCGCCGCAGATTCCTGTTGAAAGGTACCGGCCGCCTGAACCCGCCGGCCGCACCACGACATTTTCCATTATTCGCTTTTTTATTCGCCGTATATCCCTGTCGAAAGGTACCGGTCGCCCGAATCCGCCAGGAGCGCTACGATATTCTTCCCTTCTTCGCGCTTTGCGATCTGTATCCCAGCCCAGATATTCGCGCCGGACGAAATGCCGACCAGCAGTCCTTCGAGTTTCCCGAATTCGCCGGCGATCCTGACGGCGTCTTCGTCGGAGATATCAGCGACCTCGTCGTAGATGCTCTTGTCCAGAACGTCGGGCACGAATCCGTCGCCGATGCCCTGTATCCTGTGAGGGCCTGTTTTTCCCTTAGTGAGGAGAGGGGCCTCAGCCGGTTCGACCGCAATGATCTTTGTGCCAGGATCCCGTGATTTCAGGTAGCGTCCCGTTCCGGTCAGCGTGCCGCCCGTGCCGATCCCGGCGATGAAATAATGCACGCGCCCGTTCAGGGCTCTGTATATCTCGGGTCCCGTAGTCGTTTCATGGGCTTTCGGGTTCGATGTGTTCGCAAACTGATCCGGGATATAGGACGGTGTGATCTGGCGGTGCAGTTCCTGCGCTTTTTCGATCGCGCCGGGAACGTCAAGCGCTCCGTCTGTAAGAACGAGTTCCGCGCCGTACGCCTGCATGAGCCTGCGGCGTTCGACGGACATCGTGTCCGGCATGACGATGATAACGCGGTATCCCTTCGTCGCCGCGACAGCCGCGAGAGCGATGCCCGTGTTCCCGGACGTCGGCTCGATGATCGTCGTTCCCGGCTTCAGTTTGCCGGCCGCCTCAGCGTCCTCGATCATCTGCCTCGCGACGCGGTCCTTCGTGGATCCCGCCGGATTGAACAGTTCCATTTTTCCGTACAATTTCGACTTCAGGCCGAATTCTTTTTCGATATGTGTAAGCTCAAGTAAAGGTGTATTGCCGATAAGCTGGTCGGCCGATGTATAAATTTTTTCCATTAAAAAACTCCTTGTCGTCACTGATAGAAATAATCGATCGCATCAAAAAAATGTGTGATATTCAGCAACAACAAAGAGCAGTGTTTCCGAGGCCGCGCAGGGCAACTATTCGTTTTGCGGCCTTAATATTTCTCGTATCCATGCCTTGTGGCCTCCTTTCTGCTTGATTATTTCATATGATAACACAAAAAAACCGGCTGTCAACATAAAAATGCTTTATCATGATAACAATTTTATTGATGCATGCATTGATGGCATCAATGCACGTTACAGTATGAACCCTTTTTCTTCAAGCTGGCTCCTGATTTCCCGGAATGTTTTTTCGTCGCGGCATCCGATCCTGTGCGTGTGTATGCCGTCTGTCAGATCCGACAGAAGGAATGACGGATTGCCCTGCACTTTTTTCGCGAATCTGTCGACATCGAGCCGCGATGACAGCGCGAGAGGGCCCGAAAGCTGCCCGTAGACGGGATGGTCGATCGTGACGTCGATGGCTGTCCCGCCGCAGTCGACAATGGTATAGAGTTCCTCGACTGTCCGCTCCGGACCGTGCTGCACGGCGACGGTGCCGACGTAACCGTAGTCGCCCGTAATATCTCCCCCGAGCACATAGCCGCGCGGCGTCGCCATGATCTGTTCACCCTCGGCGCGCAGGATCGCGACGTCCCCGACGATGATCTGCCTGCTGACATCAAGCTCCCGCGCGAGCGACGAAGCGCTCGTCGGACCGTCCGCCTTTTTCAGCCTCATGAGTATTTCGTTTCTTCTTTCTTCAGGTTTCATGCCGCACCTCCGCTGAAAGATATTTTACGGAAACAATTTTACCACATCGCGGGCCGCCGGTCACGCAAAGATGCATTGATATATGTCTTGACACCTGACATGACGGAGAAGTATAATCAATGCGTTACACTGCCGCGGGTGGCGCATGCCGCTATTACGCGGCTTCGCTGAAGAGTTGTCAGAGAGGTACAGGAATGGAAGGCAATACAGGCGCCGCTGCGCCGAAGGAAAGTTTTTTCAAACGCAAGGATATCGAGATAAGTTTCAAGCGGTATGTGCAGGACGCGCTGTCCGCGATGGCTCTCGGCCTGTTCGCATCGCTTCTGATCGGGCTGATAATAAAAACGCTCGGCGAGCAGATCGCGAACCTGGCGGGGCAGAGTCTCTTTACGGATTTTCTAGTACAGATCGGCGGGTTCGCTATGGATTCCATGGTGATGGGCGCCGCGATCGGAGTAGCTGTCGCGCAGGCGCTCAAGGCTCCGCCGCTTGTCCTTTATTCGTGTGTCGCTGTCGGCGCGCTCGGCGCGACAGTGACGGGTTTCGGGATCCCGGTCCCGGGCGGCCCGGCGGGCGCGTTCCTCGCCGTCGCGTTCGGATGCGAATTCGGCAAAATGGTCTCGAAAGAAACTAAAGTTGATATTATCGTGACGCCGGCGGTCACGATCCTCGTCGGAGGGCTCGCCGCCAAACTCATGGGGCCGGGCATCGGCTGGTGCCTCTACGAGATAGGGAAGGCCGTAATGGCAGCGACGGAATGGCAGCCGTTCTGGTTCGGCATCTTCGTCGCGGTCGTCGTCGGTCTCGTCCTCACGGCGCCGATCTCGAGCGCCGCGCTGTGCATCATGATGTCGCTGTCGGGCCTTGCCGCGGGGGCGGCGACGGCCGGCTGCTGCGCGCAGATGGTCGGGTTCGCTGTCATCAGTTACAGAGAAAACGGCGTTGGCGGACTCGTTGCGCAGGGCATCGGCACATCAATGCTGCAGGTCTCGAATATCGTGAAAAACCCGTGGATCCTGCTGCCGCCCACACTTGCGGGGGCCATATGCGGTCCTATCAGTACGTGCCTGTTCAAGATGACGAATATCCCGGCGGGAGCCGGCATGGGGACATCGGGTTTCGTGGGCCAGATCGGGACGTTCACGTCCATGGGCTTCACGCTGCCTGTGCTGCTCCAGGTGCTGCTCGTGCAGATCGCGCTCCCGGCGCTGTTCTCGTACCTGATCTATATGCCGATGAAGCGCGGCGGGCTGATAAAAGACGGAGACATGAAACTGGATCTGTAATGTCACGCATTGTTTATCATCAGTTTATATCACGAAAAAATGCTGCTGCATCTGCGGCGGCATTTTTGATTGCGGTATTCGCAGGGTATTTTTTGCGCGGGCGGGCTCGCCTGCCGGATTTTTTTACAAAGACCGATTTTTTCGGCGAAGTGTGAACAAGATTTTCAACGTTTTCAGCCTATTAGAGGTGACTAACTCGCATTTTTTTGCTCTGAGCGACCGCTCAGGGGCCTCAACCGTTGAAAATCTTGTTCACACGTTTCGAAAAAAAGCACTCTTGTAAAACCATTTATTCCCAAAAATGAAAAACAGGCGCAAAGTGCGCCGAAACCGGAATCCGCGGCCGGGTGCCGACTCGAATAATGGAAAAAAGTACTGTCACCCTCAAATCGGACATCGGTGACAGGAAATTTATCGGTCTGCAGCCTGCAATACCGTTCCCGCTATGATTTTTTGCCCGGCCGTCACTCACCCGGACCCGCTCTCAACCGCGGCACCCACCCCAGGCCAGCACTCACCATCGACCGGCACCCACTCCCGGCCAGCATTCGCCCCGGCCCGCGCCAATCCCGGAATCAGCCGCCACTGCTACCTGCCATCAGTATATGCATCATGTATTTCGCAGGGTTAAAGCAGAAATAAACAGTATTTAAACGCGGGAGGGCGCGCGGCACCGCGCTTCCTCCGGCCTGTTTTTATATTCTTCGTATTTATAGCGCGCGGTATCTATGATAAAATATCGGCATGGACTATTTAGAAAAACTCAATGAAAAACAGCGCGAAGCAGTGATGCAGACAGAAGGCGCACTGCTTATTCTTGCGGGCGCGGGCTCCGGGAAGACCGCGACCATGACGAGCAGGATCGCGCACCTCATAAAAGACGAACATGTCGATCCGTACAATATCCTCGCGGTCACATTCACGAACAAGGCCGCGGGCGAGATGCGGGACAGAGTCGAACAGATCCTCGGCGGAAGTGTCAGGATGTGGATCATGACATTCCACGCCGCGTGCCTTCGCATACTGCGGCGGCATGCTGAGCTGCTCGGGTACACGAATTCGTTTGTCGTGTATGACCCGGTCGACACAAAAGCCGTCATCAGGCAGGCATTGAAAGACGAAAATATCGAAGAGAAAAAATTCCCGCCGGGCAGGGCGCTCGCGCTCATCAGCAATGCGAAGGAAGCCGAGATCCCGCCTGAACGGTACTTCGAGGAGTACGGCGGCGGCTGCACGGAAGAGATCATGTCGAAACTCTACGCCGACTATCAGCGCATCCTGAAAAAGAACAACGCGATGGATTTTGACGACCTTCTCTGGAACGTCGTGAAGATATTCGAAGCGCATCCCGACGTGCTGGAAAAATACCAGAAGCGTTTCCAATATATTATGGTCGACGAATATCAGGACACGAACCGGACGCAGTACAAATTCGTGAAGATGCTCGCGGAGGGCTCCGGGAATATCTGCGTTGTCGGCGACGACGACCAGTGCATCTACGAGTGGCGCGGCGCGGACATCAGGAACATACTCGAATTCGAAAAGGATTTCCCGGGCGCGACCGTAATAAAGCTCGAGCAGAATTACCGCTCAACGGGGAACATCCTCGCGGCGGCCCACTCTGTAATAGAGAACAACCGCGGCCGGAAGAGCAAGAAACTGTGGACGGAGGCCGGCGACGGCCCGAAAGTCGTCTACAGGCGCGCCGCCGACGAAAAAGAAGAAGCGTATTACATCGCGCAGGAGATAAACCGGTATGAACACGACGGGTACAGCTGGAACGACTTCGCCGTGCTTTACCGCGTCAATGCCCAGTCGCGCAATTTCGAGGAAGCTCTCTCCGCGAGAGACATCCCGTACCGCGTCGTGGGCGGCGTAAGATATTACGACCGGAAAGAGATAAAGGACGCCGTCGCGTACATGCGGCTCGTGCTTGATCCGTCTGACGACCTGGCGATGCAGAGAATAATCAATGTGCCGAAACGCGGCATTGGTCAGACGACGCAGAACAAGCTGCTAAAAACAGCTGAGATGACGGGGCGCACGCTGTTCGACGTACTGTCTGACGACGGAATAAGAGCGTCACTATCGTCGAAATCGGGCATTGCCGCCAAAAATCTCATCGACATGCTCGGGCAGTATCACGAAGAGATCGACAATCTGCGCGTGAGCGATATCTACGACGGC
>JAZAUJ010000071.1:0-5750 GCA_036342375.1 Anaerovoracaceae bacterium
ATGCTAAGATCTCTGTAAAAAAGATCTGAAATAACGTGTAATACAATATTGGGAAGAGGGCGCCCGCGGGGCGCTCTTTTCATGTATGAAAATAGGATACACGAACGCCGCAGCTATGGATTCCATCGTAGAAGGCCCTCGCGGCAGGCGCTGAGATTGCTCAGAAGTAGTAGATAATAAGTATTCGCAATAAGAAAGACCGCGGACTTCTCGCTCCCGCGGTCTTTCTTTGCTTATGTCCGATTGCGAAAACCGATATTTTTTTCTGATTTTATTGTAATGCATACAATTTTACAGATTGAATGTGTTTCATTTAATGATATGATATAAGACGGCACAAGTGTAGTTATACTTATTATCTACAAATATCCGGAGGTGATATAATGTTTATTGTTAAAGTAGATCCTAACTATTGTAAAGGCTGCGGCCTCTGCATCGATCTCTGCCCGAAGAATATCATGGGGATGTCGGGAAAGTTCAATGACAAAGGCATGCCGCTTGCCGAGTGCAAGAGCAATGAGGACTGCATAGGCTGCAAGAGCTGTGCTACTACATGTCCAGACGCGGCTATTACGATCACAAAAGAGTAAAAGGAGGGAAATACTTTGAAGAAGTTGATGAAGGGCAACGAGGCCATAGCCGAAGCTGCTATTCAGGCAGGTTGCAAATGTTATTTTGGATACCCTATCACTCCTCAGAACGAGATCCCAGAGTATATGTCCTGGAGACTGAGGGATATGGGCGGTATCTTCAAGCAGGCTGAGAGTGAAGTCGCGTCGATAAACATGGTTTACGGCGCCGCTGCATGCGGAGTAAGAGCTCTTACTTCGACATCCGGCCTGGGAATCGCGCTGATGCAGGAAGGTATCACGAACCTCGCGTCGACGGAGATTCCTGGAGTATTTATCAATGTAATGAGAGGCGGCCCGGGCCTCGGAACGATCCAGGCTTCGCAGGCTGACTACAACCAGATGACCAGGGGCGGCGGAAACGGCGACTACAATGTTGTTGCCTACGCTCCTTCGACGCTGCAGGAAGCGTGCGACCTCATGCAGAAGTCGTTCGATACAGCGTTCAAATACAGGAATCCTACGGCTCTCGTGGTAGACGCTACGATTGGAGCCATGATGGAATCCGTAGATATCAAGGAAAATGTAAAGCCGGATCCTTCGGTACCTGATCCGAAGACATGGTGCGTACAGGGCGGACAGAGAGCGGACGGAAGCTTCGCCATGATCAAGGGCCTGTACAATGTACCGGCTGACTCCGAAGCCTGGAACCTGAAGAACCAGGAAAAGTATGAACTCATCAAGAAGAATGAAACGATGGTGGATATCATCGACTGCGATGATGCAGACGTCGTTATCGTTGCGTTCGGAACCACGGCCAGGATCGCAAGGCAGGTGCTGAAGCTGGGCAAGCAGAACGGACTCAAGATCGGTATGGTAAGACCGATCACCCTGTGGCCGTTCCCGTATGAACAGCTGGCTGACGCTGTGAAGAACTGCAAGGGCGTACTCTGCGCTGAGATGGCTGTCGACCAGCTGAAGCAGGATGTGGACATCGCGCTCAAGGGTTCGAAGCCTGTCTATACGTATCACAGACTTTCTGGCGTAATGCCAAGCGCAAAGGATATGTATGCACTTTGCGAGAAGATTGCAAAGGAGGCGAAGTAACAATGGCAGAAGTAATTTACGAAAGAACTAAATTCCTTACGGATAAACCGACGCATTACTGCCCGGGCTGCACGCACGGCCTCGAGCATAAACTCATTGGCGAAGTACTCGAAGAACTCGGCGTACTCGACAGAACTATCATGCTGCTTCCTGTAGGATGTACGGCTCCTGCATATGACTATGCGAACCTCGACTCGATCGCATGTCTGCACGGACGTGCTCCTGCCACGGGAACGGGCGTAAAGGCCGCTCTTCCGGACAGCATCGTATATATCCACCAGGGCGACGGCGACCTGCTCTCGATCGGACTCGACGAGACTATCTCCGCTGCTTCCAGAGGTGAAAACTTCACAGTCATATTTGCGAACAACAACATCTACGGCATGACGGGCGGCCAGATGGCGGCTACTACGCTGATCGGTCAGAAGGCCACGACATGCCCGAGAGGCAGGGATCCTGAACTCGACGGATATCCTGTAGGCGCATGTGAACTGATTAATACTCTTACAGCTCCTAAGCTGGTTGCAAGGACCGCTCTTTATGACATCCCGCATATCAACCAGACGAAGAAAGTGCTGAAGAAGGCGTTCCAGAACCAGATCGACAAGAAGGGATATTCGTTCGTAGAGATCCTGTCGACCTGCCCGACGAACTGGCACATGAGCCCGCAGCAGGCTATGGAACACGTTAAGACTGAGATGGAAGAGGTCTATCCTCTCGGCATCTTCAGGGACGAAGATTAGGAGGCGAATAGAATGTTAAAAGAAGCTATATTTTCCGGATTCGGCGGACAGGGCGCACTCCTTATCGGACAGGTCCTGTGCGTGGCAGCCACAAAAGAAGATCTGAACGCTCTTTACAGACCTACATACGGGTTTGAAAAGAGAGGCGGGATCGCGTTCTGCGACGTCATCGTTTCGGACGAAGAGATCGGATCTCCGGTCGTAGAAGAACCTGAAGTAGCTATCCTGATGGACGAGAGATCGTTCAAGAGATTCGAGCCTCAGGTAAGACCGGGCGGAGCGATATTCTACAACACATCGCTCATCAAATCCAAGCCGACGAGAGACGACATCAAGTACTACGAAGTACCTTGCAACGACATGGCCAAGGAACTGGGCAACGACAAGGTAGCCAACATGATCCTGCTCGGCGCTTATGTAGGATACACGAACGCCGTGGCTATGGATTCCGTAGTTGAAGGCCTGAGAGAGAAACTCGGACACGGCAAGGAAAAGGCCATACCTCTGAACAAGAAGGCCCTCGCAGCAGGCGCTGAGATCGCTCAGAAGTAGATAATAAGTATTCGAAATAAGAAAGACCGCGGACTTCTCGCTTCCGCGGTCTTTTTTGTATCGGCATTGATAATCTCAGTCAGGCTGCTTCACTTTGACATTATCACGCAGTATCTCGAGCCCCGTCCTCAGTTCTTTCATATCCGCAGTATTCGTGAGCGAGACGCGGAGGAACTGATCGGGCAGTGTCCGCTTGCTGAAGAAGCGCGCCGAGTGGAAAACTTTCACGCCAGCATCCAGGAGCTTCTTTTCTGTCACTCTGAAATCGTCGTCCGATTCTATGGGCAGCCAGCGGAACGGACTTTTCGGATGGCCGATGCAGACATTGCGGCCGAATACCTCTTTGAAGAGATTATTTACCTTTACCGCGAGATCGAGCTTGATATTCATCACTTTATAAGCGTCACCTGATAAAATCGCTTCTGTCGCTATCTCCGCGTCTATAGACGGCGTCTTGACGTTGAGGTCTGTATATGAATTCCTGAGAGTTTTCGCGTATTCATCAGGGTAGATCATGAACGCGACGCGAAGCCCTGAACAGATCGGTTTTGATATCGAAGATATATGGATCGTTCGCTCGGGCAGCAGGTTGAGGAACGGTTCGCAGGCGAGCGATTTGTCGTTAAGCGAAATGAAAGCATAGGCGTCGTCCTCAATAACTTTGAGATCGTGATGACGTATTACGTTCGCCAGCGCCCTGCGGCGGACGTCCGTGGTCATTACCGACGTAGGGTTGCAGCAAGTTGGCATAAGGAATATGCCTTTGACGTCGCCTTTTCTGCATGCGGCGTCGAGCGCTCCGGGCGTCATGCCTTTGCTGTCGCACGCTACAGGGACCATCTGAAGGCTCATTTTCTTGGCCATGCTGATGAAGTTCGAATACGAGAATTCCTCGACGGCGATCTTGTCGCCGGCTTCGAACAGCGAGAGCAGGATCGTCGTCATCGCGTTCTGCGCACCCGTCGTGAGTATGAGATGATCCTGATCTGTGTTTATCCCGAACTGTTTCACCCAGTTTACGCCTGCCGCTATCTGATGAGGCAGCCCGTAGGGGTTATAGTAGTTCAGCAGCTGGTCGGCGTAACTTCTTCTCATCACGCGCCTCGCGCAGTCGAGTATGATATCATTCGTCTGCTCGAATGATGAAACGGGAGCAAGATCGATGACGCCTTTCGGGACATCTCCGGCCATTACGATGCCGACGCCTTTCGTGGACGGCGAGACGAATGTGCCGCGTCCCGTGACAGCATAAATAAGGCCTTTCATCTCCGCGATCTTATACGCTCGCGTGACGGTAGTGAAATTTATATCGAGATAATCGGCAAGCTCCCGCTGCGGAGGCAGTTTCGTTTCGGGCGCGAGCGTCCCGTCTGAAATATCACGTTCGAGCCGTTCCGCGAGCGACTTGTACACCGGCCTCGCGAGCGACGCCCTGTCGGGTTTCCACGACATCGGATAATCATCAAAAGAATTTACAGGCATTGGTCCACCTCCTGATGCAGATTATATATATAATTGTATGGAAAATCAATACGCGGCGGCGCGGTATGATATAATATCGACTATGGAAAGACTCAAAGACATGGATCTCCGCGGACTGACGGAGTATATGGCGAATATCGGCGAGAAGCCGTTCCGGGCGAAGCAGCTTTTCAAATGGCTGCAGTCCGGCGCCGGTTCGTTCGGCGATATGACCGATCTTTCAAAGGATCTGCGTGAAAAGCTCGGCCGGGACGCCGTGATCTGGTGCCTGAAAAAAGAAAAAGAGCAGGTATCGCGCGACGGAACAAGAAAATATCTTATGGAAACTGAAGACGGGTTTTTTGTTGAGACCGTTTTTATGAAATACAGATACGGGAATTCGGTCTGCATCTCATCGCAGGCGGGCTGCGCCATGGGGTGCAGATTCTGCGCGTCCGGTGTAAACGGGCTGGAACGCGATCTCACGCCGGGCGAGATGACGGACCAGGTGCTCCTCGCAGAGGGCGCCGCGGGCGGGAGCGCCGGCCACATCGTGATCATGGGGACGGGCGAGCCGCTCGCTAATTTCGACAATGTGAAGACGTTCATAGAGAACACGCACGATCCTGCCGGCAGGGGCATGAGCATGCGGAATATCACGGTCTCGACGTGCGGGATCATCCCCGGAATAAAGAGGTTCACTGAGGAACTCCCGCAGGTGAATCTGGCCGTGTCGCTCCACGCGCCGAACGATGATGTGCGGAATGAGATCATGCCGATATCGATGCGGTACGGCATTGACGAGCTGCTTTGCTGCTGCCGCGCTCACGCTGAAAAAACGGGCCGCAGAGTGACATTCGAATACGCGCTGATAAAAGGGCTGAACGATTCAGACCGGCATCTTTCGGAACTTGCAGGAAGGCTTCGCGGCATGCTCTGCCATGTCAATCTGATACCGCTCAACGATGTGATCGAGAGCGGGCTCAGGGGCAGCGGGAGAGAGCGCGCGGAAGAGGCGAAGATCTTCCTCGAGAGCAGAGGGATACCGTGTACGGTGAGGCGCGAACTCGGGGCCGACATCGACGCGGCCTGCGGGCAGCTGAGGCTCGGAAAAACAGGCGCGGCGGCGCATTGACGGCGGCCGGATTTTCGTGAAGGCTCCGGTTTTCATGTTGAGAAACAGGCCCTGCTATTGTATAATGAATTAAATAAATCGTGGACACAAGGAGGCACAATATTATGGTTAAATTGCTGGTAGGTCATAAGGGAAGCGGAAAAACGAAGCGTCTCGTAGAACTGGTCCGCGCAGCGGTAAAGG
>JAZAUJ010000072.1:0-5720 GCA_036342375.1 Anaerovoracaceae bacterium
AAGCCCCTTCGACGGCACGAGTCTCGATACCATCGTGATCACCGGTACGTCACGCTCATCGAGCGCGAGTTCCCTCTGCAGCGCCTTCTTGCATTCCTTCTTTCCAGAAATGTCCGCGCTGCTGTAATTCTTCGCGATCTTCGGATCTGTCGCGGGATCGTAGGTCTTCGTGTCTATCCCGTTCAGTATGCCGTGGAGCTTGTGCGCGTTCCTGCGGATTATCTCATCAAGGCCGTACGCCGTCAGCGGGTTTTTCAGTTCTTCTGCATATGTCGGGCTGACAGTGCACAGAATGTTCGCCGCTTCTATCCCGCCTTTCATGAGGTTTATATCGCCCTTGAAATCTATCACATGGCGCTCTTCCTCCGGGAGTCCGATGATATCCTGATCGAATTCCGCCGGGAAATATCCCTGATATTCGATGTTGTGGATCGACAGGACTGTCTTGAGGAATTTACGCCTGTAGAGCGAATTCTGCAGGACGGGCACCAATGCCGTCTGCCAGTCGTTCGCGTGTATTATGTCCGGCACGAATCCCGTTATATTTATGGAATCGAGCACGGCGCGCGAAAAGAATGCGAAGCGTTCGCCGTCGTCGTAATATCCGTACAGGCCTGAACGCCCGAAATAGTATTCGTTATCGATGAAATAATATGTGACGCCTTCGCGTTCGAGTTCGAACACGCCCATGTACAGCGACCGCCACGCGAGCTGCACATAGTCGCACCCGAGGAATTTCATTTCCTTCCTGTAATCGTCCGCGATATCCGCGTAAAGCGGCATGATCACCCGGCAGTCCGTCCTGCCTTTCGATGTCTCGTTCAGCGCGGCGGGCAGAGATCCCGCGACCTCCCCGAGCCCGCCGGTATTTGCGAACGGGACGCATTCGGGCGACGCCATCAGGACGCGCCTCGGACGAGGCTTATCTTCGTCTTTTTTCCCGCGGCTCTTCGCGGCAGACTTCTTCTCAGCGGCCGGTTTTTCCGGCGCCGCCGCCCGTTCCGCAGCCCGCTTTTCAGGCTCCGCCATTTTCTCCGGCGCCGCGTTCGCTGCGGCCGCTCCCGCCGGCTCTGTTTTTTTCACTGCAGGCTTTTCCGCCGCGGGTTTTTCCGCGGCAGTTTTCGCCGCAGCCGCTGTTGTTTTCTTCGCGGCCGGTTTCTTCGCGGCTGTATTCTTCGCCGCTGTATTCTTCGCCGCTGCTGTTGTCCTCTTTGCGGCCGTCTTTTTCACGACCGGTTTCTTAGCTGCCGCTGTCTTCTTTGCGGCCGTCTTTTTTGCCGCCGGTTTCTTAGCTGCCGCTGCTGTCTTCTTCGCGGCAGGCTTCTTCGCTGCCGTCTTCTTCGCGGCTGTTTTCTCTGCCGCGGCCGGCTTCGCGCTCGCCGGTCTCTCCGCCCCTGCCTTCTCTGCAGCCGGCCTTTCCGCCGCCTGCTTTTCCGGGGCGCCTTCCTTCGTTATCTTCTTTTCAGCCGCATCGTTTTCCGCGGCTATGCTGTCTCCCTGACGTTTCTTTGACTGTTCCATAAACTCCCCTGTAAATAGTTCTCTTTATCAATGCTTTATTGTGTAGTATAAATTATACTACTAACAGCATTTTATCTCAATGAGCGCCGGGGGCGGGGAGCATTGTCTGATGTTGAAACTGCCCATTTTATGCGCTATTATAAATATATAAACGAGACATCGGCACACGGACTTCAGGAGGGTCAGTATGACGACCGGAAACTATAACAATACAGGCGGCATCGCAGAACATAAATATCTGTTCCACAGAGGGAAAAATCACCGCAGCTACGAACTTTTCGGCGCGCATATCGCGGGAAAAAACAAAAGCGACGGTTATATATTCCGAGTGTGGGCCCCGCGGGCCCGGGCGGTATCTGTCGTCGGCAGTTTCAACGACTGGGACGCCGGCGCGTCGCCCATGCACAGGATAGACGATGACGACAGCATCTGGGAACTGATCATCCCGGAAGCGCGCGAGGGGGATATGTATAAATTCGCCGTCACGGCGGAAGACGGGCGCGTGATGTTCAAGGCCGATCCGTACGCGTTCTACTCGGAGCGCGCAGGCGAGGGAGCCGAAAACAACCAGAAAGCCTCCGTGCTTTATGATATATCGAAAGAATTCAAATGGACAGACGCGGATTATCTTAAGGCGCGCGATTCCCGCAATCCGTACGAAACGCCGATGAATATATATGAGGCGCATCTCGGTTCATGGCGCCGGAACAAAGACGGCTCCATGATGTCGTACAGGGAGCTCGCTTACACACTGATACCGTATGTGAAGAGAATGGGCTACACCCACATAGAACTGATGCCGGTCATGGAGCATCCGTTCGACGGATCGTGGGGATATCAGATCACCGGGTATTACAGCGTCACATCGCGCTACGGCACGCCGGAAGACTTCAAGTATTTCATGGACAAGGCGCACGCCGCGGGCATCGGCGTCATCCTGGACTGGGTGCCGGCGCATTTCCCGAAAGACGATTACGGCCTCGTCGAATTCGACGGGGAGCCGCTTTACGAATATACGGACCCGCTGAAGAGGGAGCATAAGGGCTGGGGCACGCTGTCGTTCGATTTCGGGCGGCCGGAAGTTGTGAGTTTCCTTGTGTCCAACGCGTTCTTCTACTGTGAGGAATACCACGCGGACGGGCTCCGCGTCGACGCCGTCGCCGCGATGCTTTATCTGAATTATGACAGGCAGGACGGGGAATGGACGCCGAACGATGAAGGCGGCACAGAGAACAAAGAAGCGACGAAATTCCTGCAGACAGTGAACGAGCACGTGCTGACTCAGCATCCGGGAGTGCTGATGATCGCGGAGGAATCGACCGCGTGGCCCAATGTCACGAAGCCGCCGAAAATGGGCGGTCTCGGATTCAACTTCAAATGGAACATGGGATGGATGAACGACGTGCCCGAATATTTCAGCACGGATCCGCTGTTCAGGCGCGGCATACATAACAAACTGACATTCGCGATCACATACGCGTACAGCGAAAACTACATCCTCCCCATTTCGCACGATGAAGTCGTGCACGGGAAGCACTCTCTTCTCGACAAGATGCCGGGAGCGTACGAAGACAAGTTCGCGGGCATGCGGTGCTTCCTCGTATACATGATGACGCATCCCGGGAAGAAGCTTCTGTTCATGGGGCAGGAGTTCGGACACTTCGCGGAATGGAACGAAAAAAAGGAACTTGACTGGATGCTGCTCGATTACGAGATGCACCGGAAAATGAAAGGTTTCGTGCGCGAGCTCAACGAATATTACAGGCAGACGCCGGCGCTGTGGAAACACGACGATTCATTCGACGGTTTCGAATGGATCGACGCCGACAATGCCGATGACAATGTCTATACATACCTCCGGACAGACCGGGGCACTGAGAAAGACGCGGTCATAGTCGCGCTCAATCTCTCCGGCAGAGACTTTGAAGAATATGACATAGGCGTGCCGGCCGCCGCAGCTTATGAAGCAGTGATCGATACGGACCGCATACGCTGCGGAGGAACGGGAAGCAGGAGGAAGAAGTCATATAAAGTGAAGCGCGGGGGCGTGAACGGCTTCGACCGTCACATAACGGTCAAACTGCCGAAGCTCTCCGCCATAATGCTCGAAATGAGGTGATATCATGATCGAGACAAAGAAATGCATAGCAATGCTCCTCGCCGGCGGTCAGGGAAGCCGACTCGCGCCGCTGACGCAAGGCATAGCGAAACCCGCCGTGCCGTTCGGCGCGCGTTACAGGATAATCGACTTCTCCCTGTCGAACTGCGTGAATTCCGGCATTGATACCGTCGGCGTACTCACGCAGTATCAGCCGCTCGAGCTGAACGACTATCTCGGGCTCGGAACGCCGTGGGACCTGGATCTGAGATACGGAGGGCTCCATGTGCTCCCGCCGTACCAGGGCGTGAAGGGCGGCGACTGGTTCAAGGGAACGGCGAACGCCATATACCAGAACATCCGGTTCATAAAACAGTATGACCCGGAATACGTACTGATCATTTCCGGCGACCACATCTACAAAATGAATTACTCGATCATGCTTGAGGAGCATATCGAAAACAACGCCGACTGCACGATCGCGGTCATCGATGTTCCCAAAGAAGACGCGTCCAGGTTCGGCATCATGTCGACGGACGAGGACGGCCGCATAACGGAGTTCGAGGAAAAGCCCGCTCATCCGAAGAGCACGCAGGCGTCGATGGGCGTTTACATCTTCACAACGGACGTCCTGATGAAGTATCTCGAGGCAGACGAAGCCGATCCCGATTCGAGCAACGACTTCGGGAAAGACGTCATACCCGCTATGCTCAGCAGCGGCCGCAGGATGTTCGCCTATCTTTACAAAGGATACTGGCGCGACGTCGGGACGCTCGATTCGTTCTGGGCCGCGAATATGGACGCTATAGGGGACAAGCCGAAAATACAGCTTAACGACCCCGGCTGGCGTATTTATTACCGCCATTCGTTCAATCATCCGCAGTATATGAGCGACACGGCTCAGATCCGCAATTCTATTACGGGCGACGGAAATGAGATAGAAGGCAGGATAGATTCTTCGGTCATCTTCAATAACATCATCATCGAAGAAGGCGCCGAAATAAAGGACAGCATAATAATGAGCGGATGCGTCATCAGGAAAGGCGCGCACGTAGATTACTCGATAGTAGACCGCGATTCTGTCATTGGCGAAGGCGCGTCTGTCGGAGGGCCGAAAGATAATAACAGGCTCACGATCGTCGCGGCCGGCCAGGAGATCGGGCCGGGCGGCACAGTCGCCCCCGAAACAGTCTATAAAGGAAAGGAGGGAGAACAATGAGTGTAGCCGCATTGATATTCGCAGATTCATATGATGTGAAGCTCGATACGCTCACAGAAAAACGCACGATGGCGGCCGTACCGTTCGGCGCGCGTTACCGCGTCATCGACTTTCTCATTTCAAGCCTCGTCAATTCGGGCGTGAAGGACATTGGCATCATCACGACGACAAAATATCACAGCCTCATGAACCACGTCCGCGCGGGCTCGGTCTGGGATCTCGACCGCAAGCGCTCCGCCATAACGTTCCTCCCGCCTTACGCGACCGGAGCGCGGCAGAGCATGTATGAAAACCGTCTCGAAGCAATGCAGATGAACCTGTCCTATCTCCGCGAGATAGACGATGACTATATCATCTTCACCGCCTGCAACTATATCGGCAATGTGGACTTCAACGGCCTTTACGACGCTCATCTCAGCAGCAGCGCGGATGTCACGGGTCTCTGCACGAACAACTATCTGAACAAGCAGCCGGATCTTCCTGTCACGGAGTTCCGGATAGAAGACGGCGGGCAGGTAGCGAATGTCAGGGTCTCGAAAGTACACGATCCCAATATGACTATCGCTACTAACACATATATCGTGGAACGGAAACTGCTGATAGAAGAACTCGCACGCTCTGTCGACGCCGGGCAGCGGAGCTTCCGTCTGGACGTGCTCGCGCCTCTCGTCTGGGAAGGCCGCGTGAACAGTTTCGAAACGCCGGAAACGCTGCTGTTCCTGGACGATACGTCCTGCTATCTAAAGAGCAATCTCGCGCTGCTCGACAAGGACATCCGCGACGAGCTGTTCCGCAAGCCGGGCAGCCCGATCATCACCCGCGTAAAGGACAGCGCGCCTACGAAATACGGCGCCCATGCGGAAGTCTCGAATTCACTCATCG